>JADZFJ010000323.1 GCA_020849935.1 Crocinitomix sp.
CCAAAGTCGGCGTAAAGACCTACCATCGGAATGTAAGGCAATTCGAGATAAAGATTTGTTGCGAACAACGAACCATTGGTGGTTCCGTATGTGCTGGTAGTTTTAAAACCTCCTTGATTTTCAATTCGTTGATTAGCCCACATTCCACTGGTTTGATTTCGTCCAAACATGTAATTTTCGTAGGTCACATCTTGTGTACCAGTTTGTCCACCTAAATTAAAGGCATACCTGTTGGCAGGTCCATTAGCGAGTAGGTTTTGTCCAAAAAATGCTCTTATTTCGATGGTCTTATCTTTTTCATCCCAGTATTGAAAAGCATAACTTACTTCTCCGCCTAAATTCATTATTTCTGAGTTGACGGATAAACCTCCATAATTGTTTTCTGCGTTGAAGTAATCTAACCGCACCTTAAAATCCGCCTGATGTCTTCTTTTTTTGAAGTTAACTTCATAATTCACAGTTCCTCCCATTAAAACATTATCAATCCCAAGTCCGTTTTCAACAATATAATGTCCTTGCAATTTTAAATTTTGTTTGAATCGACTTTTAGCAGCGGGTTTTCCAATACCTAGATTTAAATAAGGTTGGATGGTATAATACGTTGCTATAGAAGTTCCAGAGGAATCTAAATTAGCGCTCAATCCATTCCCAAATGTTTTGCCCAAAACTCCTAAAGTTACCATGCGAATGTTTTTGGCAGGAATCCATGAGTAATTCAAATCTGCAAAACCAGCAAGGTTTTTTCGTCCAAAAGAAAAAAGTGGTGCGATGGTATATTCGAATTTATTTTTAGGTAAAGTTTGGTTGTGAAAAACCGCCCCAAGCATAAATTTATCGTAGGTGTTTAGTCCAATTGCAGGAAGCCAAAACGAATTACAAACTCCCGGTTCGTTATCGCCTCCTAAAAATTCCATTTTAAACGGTTCGGTTTTGTGGAAAAGGCCTTTTTTAGTCCAATAATTATTACTTCTGTTTAATTCGGGCATTTGCCGTTTCGCATCGATAATAAATTCATCATAACTGGTACCTGTAAAGATGGCTTCTGATTTTTTTGTTCCTGCATCTAACCACACGGTTTCGCGATATTGTCCTAAACTATAAGCGTCCACTCTAACTGGAGAAGCGATTTGACCATTGTTTTTAATTTTCACGACAGTGGAATTCTCTTCCACATTGACACTTTTAATTTTGTAATCAATTTGTTTGGTGGTTTGAATCAAATCCTCGAACAACCAACTTAAATCTTTTCCTGTTTCACGTTCAAGTGTCCCTTTGATATCAGCTGGTTGTGGATGTTTGTAATGCCATTCTTGATAATACGCCTGCATGGCTTTGTCAAAAGCTTCATCTCCTAAATAATCTTTCAGATAAAGGAAAATGAGCCCCGTTTTTGAGTAGACAATGGCGCCATAATTGAGATTTGTATAATCTTTCGAAAGTAATTCAATCGGTTGATCGAGCCCTAATCCAGCTACACTAGCGTAGGTAAACGAAGACATGTCTTGGTGGTTCAAGTTCTCAATGTGAAGTTTGTCTGCCATGCCACGTGCCATGTCACTCATTCGTTGATTGTTCGGATATTTGGTTTGCATGTAACGGATTTCATTCAAGGTATTTAACCCTTCGTCCATCCACGCATGGTCGCGTTCATTTGAACCTAAAAGACCATAAAACCAGTTATGTCCAACTTCATGCACAATTACTACTTCTAATTCTTCTTTTGAAGAAGCATCACCAATAACCGTGATATTCGGATATTCCATTCCACCTCCAGCGCTAATCGTTCCATCAACCGCAGTTACGTGGTTGTAAGGATAATCCCCATTCCATTTTGAATAGTAAAAGGTAGCATCGTTCAAATATTCAATGGCATCTTTCCATAGATCAGCATGATGCGGGGTAAACATAGCCCAGCTAGTGACTTTTCTTCCAGAATTTGGCAAAGCGACTTCTCCTTTTAACACTTCAAAACGTTTGTCCGCAAACCAGGCAAAATCGTGTACATTTTTTTGCGTGTAACGAATGGTTTTTAATTCCGAATCCGATGCTGGACAAGGGGTATATCCTCCTCCTGTTTTTTTAGATGTTTCAAATCCGCCCGCCTTATATTTTGCTTCGGTGGCTGCTGCTTTTGCTGCCAAAAATTCAATTTCACTTGCTGTTTGTAAATCTCCTGTTGCACCGACGACATAGTTTTTTGGTAAGGTAATGGACACATCAAACGAACCATATTCTGAATAAAATTCGCCTTGGGTCAAATAAGGCATTTCGTGCCAACCATCCGTGTCAAAAACAGCTGGTTTTGGATACCATTGTGTAATTTGGTAAGATTCTTCGACAAAGCCCATTCGCGAAATTTCTCCTGAAGGAATTTTAACCTTGAAAGGTGTCGATACAACTATTTTTTCACCGGGTTTTAATGGTGTGGCAAAGGTTAGTTTACAAATGTCGATGTTTTTTTCATCGAGTTCCCATTTTGCAGGTTGCCCATTGATTTTAAAATCTAACGAATCAATATAACCTAAATCTTTCTCAGCCGCGAATTGAATCGCCATGTTATCCATGTCGTACAATTGGCGCGACATGGCCGTTTCGGTATTTTTATAGGCATTTGGCCATAAATGAATATACATGAAGGTTAATTCAACTGTCGAGTTGTTATAATACGTGAATTCCTCATATCCGCGCAACATATTTTCTTGGTCGTACAGTTGGACATTAATTTTATAATCTACTTTTTGTTGAAAATAAGATTGTGCAGTTCCATTTACTAGAAATCCGAAACTTAAGATTCCTAAAAATAGTTTTAGTTTGGCAGTCATGAAGGTTGAATTCGAGGTCATTCGTTTCTTTTTTATGTGTCTTAATAGGCGATTTTAATTGCCTTTTTTAAGGTGAAATATTTGAATACGATGCAAGATACTTATATTTACTGAAATTTATCATCAATTTGGATGATCGGTTAGAATCTAATGTATATGAAGTATAATTTAATAATAACGGTGCTCCTTTTTTCGGTGTTCGTTTCGTGTGGAAGCAATGGAGAAAAAACTGAGGAAGAAACGCATAAATTCACCAATGAATTAATTAATGAAACGAGTCCTTATTTGCTTCAACATGCGCATAACCCGGTGAATTGGATGCCTTGGGGTGATGCAGCTTTTGAAAAGGCCAAAGCCGAAAAAAAATTAGTGTTGGTGAGCATTGGATATTCTTCATGTCATTGGTGTCACGTGATGGAAAAAGAGAGTTTTGAAAATGAAGAAGTGGCGGCGATCATGAACAAAAATTTCATTTGTATTAAAGTCGATCGTGAAGAACGTCCTGATGTTGATCAGGTGTATATGAATGCGGTGGAGTTAATGACCGGCGGGGGAGGATGGCCGCTCAATTGTTTTACTTTACCTGATGGAAAACCAATTCAAGGAGGTACTTATTATCAAACCGAACAATGGATTGAACTTTTGAATAATTTGGCCTACAAGTATGAAAAATCTCCGAAAGAGGTTGAGCGTTTTGCCGAAAATTTAACGAAAGGCATTCAGCAAGATGAATTGGTGACTGTACCAAAAGTTGGTATTCAATTTTCTCAAGTTACGCTTGATTCGTTGGTGAATAATTGGAAACCCTATTTAGATCCGGTTGAAGGTGGAAATTTGCAGGAAATTAAATTTCCGCTGCCAAATAACCTCGAATTTATGCAGCAATATGCCTACCATTATAAAGATTCTGTCTTAATGAATCATGTTGATTTAACCTTGAATAAGATGGCTTTAGGAGGAATTTATGATCAAATTGGTGGTGGTTTTGCACGATATTCAACCGACGCACGATGGAAAGTCCCTCATTTTGAGAAAATGTTGTACGACAATGCGCAATTAGTATCGCTCTACTCACATGCCTACAAGCGAACCAAAAATCCTCTTTATAAACAAGTGGTTTATCAAACCCTAGGTTGGGCACAGCGTGAAATGATGACACCTACAGGTGCCTTTTATTCGGCGTTAGATGCTGATAGTGAAGGAGAAGAAGGTAAATTTTATGTGTGGACAAAAGAAGAACTTCAAAAAGTGTTAGACCCAACTGAATATAAATTGGCAGAAGAATTTTATTCGGTAGGAATTAAAGGATTATGGGAAGAAAATTATATCCTTTTACGCGGAATGGATAATGCAACGTATGCGCAAAGTAAAGGAATGGATTTGAAATCCTTAAATCAACAAATGAACACCATCAATAAAAAATTATTAGCCGCTCGAAATAATCGCGTTCGACCTGGATTGGATGATAAATCCCTGACCTCATGGAATGCAATGATGATTGTGGGATTGTTAGATGCCTACCAAGTATTTGGCGAACCTTTATTTTTGAAAGGGGCTTTGATGAATGCACAATGGATTGAGAAAACACAACTTTCGACAGAGGGAAAATTGTTACATACCTTTAAAAATGGACAAGCCAAAATCAATGGATTTTTAGAGGATTATTGTTTTACCATC
>JADZFJ010000324.1 GCA_020849935.1 Crocinitomix sp.
AAACGAAAAACGCACACTACAAGTATTCCTACTATTGGGGGAGTTATTATTTTTAGTGCGTTTATATTTTCTAGCTTTTTGTGGCTTCCTGTGCATGATCCCAGTGTAATTGAAGGTCTACGAGAATACATGTTTTTAATGGCGAGTTTGATCCTACTGTTCTTTGTGGGAGTGAAAGATGATATTATTGGAATGTCCCCGATCAAAAAATTGATTGCACATGTAATGGTCGGCTTTATTTTGGTGGTGATGGGAGGCATTAAAATCACCAGTTTTCATGGGATTTTGGGGATGAACATTGAATTGCCCGAATATGCAGGAATTTTATTGTCAATCTTTATTTACATTGTCATTGTAAATTCCATCAACCTCATTGATGGGGTGGATGGACTTGCATCGGGTGTCGGCTTGGTTGCGACAATTGCTTTTGGTTTGTGGTTTAGTTATTTAGGCGATAAACATTGGGCCTTAATTTCATTTTCGCTTTCTGGGGCCTTGATGGGATTTTTAGTCTTCAATTTTAATCCAGCACGCATTTTTATGGGCGATTCGGGATCACTAATCATTGGCGCGGTGATCAGTGTTTTAGCCATTCAAATGGTAGAATCACCAACAACTCATTTAGCTGCTTCGTATCAATACGTGTCCACCCCCGTTTTGACGATGTCAATTCTTGCCTATCCATTAATTGATACCTTACGTGTGTTTTTAATTCGTGCCATGCAAGGACGTTCGCCTTTAAGCGCCGATCGGAATCATCTCCATCATCGGCTCCAAGATGCTGGACTTGGCCATAAAAAAACAGTGATGGTTATTTATCTTTTTAGTTTAGTGATGATTGCTCAAGCATTTTTCCTTCAATTTAAAGAACCTACTATAAGCTTTTTTATCAGTTTAGGATTTGCGCTTTTATTTATATTATTGGTGTTTTTACTCGCAAAAAAGAAAGTCAATGCGAACAAAAATTAACCTTTTTTGGATTTGTTTGCTTTTTTTTGGGATCCAAACCTCTTTTGGTCAATTGCACATTGAACCTTTCGATTTGAGCGCGCGGATTGAGAATGCCGAGCTTACAAGCTTAAATGTAACGAATAATCACAGCTCCGTCTTTCCCTACATTACTTCTTCCGACAACAAAATTGCCGATAGTTCGCGTTTTCTAGTGCTTTCAAAAACTTCCAAATCCCTCGAAACAAAGTATTATCCTTTAATGAACATGAGTGGTGGCTTTGAGTCTGGAGGTAATTTTCTGTACACCACTGGAATTGGTGTTGGTTTAGATGTTTCAACTAAAAAGATTGCTTTTACGGGTAAATTTCTGCCCTATGCCACTAAATCCCCGTACATTGCTGATTCCATTCAAACTACCATAAATCAAGATCTTGGCGCAAGTCGTGAACTTTTTAAAAATGGTTATTTTCAGAATGAATTGCTTTTTTTATACCGCCCGAACAAATTTTTCACCTTTTTAACCGGAAATGGGCGGAATTTTTTTGGAGAGGGATATCGATCGTTAATTTTATCAGATAATGCTGGGTCAACACCCTTTTTTAAGATTGAAACTACCTTTAGTTCAATTAAATATGTAAACCTCTATCAATTGTGGACGGATAATACCGTTGCTCCTTCCAATCGAAACTTGGATCGAAAGAAATTTGCCGCCATGCATTATATTAGTTGGAACATCACCCGGGAGTTTAACCTCAGTATTTTTGAAACCGTTTTATGGCAATCGTCGGACACCTTAATTGACCGAAATTTTGACCCGAATTACCTGAATCCAATTGTCTTTTATCGCCCAGTAGAATATGGGAATGGCTCAGCGGACAATGTTTTACTAGGTGCGAACATGAGTTTTAAGTTTGATAAAAATCAATCCATTTATGGACAATTTATTTTAGATGATTTTTTATTGTCAGAAATTCGTGCCCGTTCGCGCTGGTGGGCAAATAAGTATGGATTTCAATTTGGGTATAAATCTCGAGATTTTGTTGGGATAGAGAATTTCTATTTTCAAACAGAATTTAATTTAGTTCGTCCGTTTACCTATTCGCACAAGGAATCTGTTCAAAGTTATGGACATTTAAATTCGCCTGTTGCACATCCGATTGGCGCAAATTTTATAGAGGTATTAAATATTTCATCGTATCAATTCGAACAATTTCGCTTAATCAATAAGCTCACCTACGCTTCTTATGGGGCAGACAGCGCTGGAATTAGTTTTGGTCAAAATGTTTTTTCGTCCTATAGCGACCGTCCGGATGACTATCACCAATTAATTATGCAAGGAAAGAAAAAAAATGTTTTAAACGAATCTTTGACGATCGACCGTGCCTTGTCAAAAAAAATTAACCTCTATCTTTTTGCGAATTACAATTGGCGAATGGAAATCAATGAATTAGGCATTGAAAATAGACACTATTTCACCTTGGGAATTCGATCCCAACTTTGGAATACCTACACCGATTTTTAACTAGCACACTTAATTCACCGAATTTAGAATCTTTCTAAATTAAATTGCATGTGATACTAATTCATTTTTACTAAATTTGCACCCAATTTAGTACGAAATAATGGTGGCACAAGAATCGGTGGCTGATAAAACAAAATCTCCTTCAAAAGTTAAGGATTATGTCCTTTTACTCAAATTGCGTTTGGCATTTTTAGTGGTTTTGTCTGCTTTATCTGGTTATTTATTTGTAGGTGGAGCTTTTGATATTAATTTTTGGTTGCTAATTGGCGGCGGATTTTTAATTACAGGAGGTTCTAACGGATTTAACCAAGTACTTGAGCGAGATCTTGATAAAAAAATGGACCGCACCGCCAATCGCCCGATTCCTTCAGGAAGGATGTCTATTAACGAAGCCATCATTGCGTCAAGTATTTGCGCCGTGGTTGGGGCAGTTCTTCTTTTTCAACTAAATTATTATGCCGGAATTTTAGGCTTGTTAGCATTTTCACTCTACGTTTTTATTTATACGCCACTTAAGCGAATTACCCCGTGGGCTGTTTTTGTAGGTGCATTTCCAGGCGCGATTCCTCCGATGCTTGGGGTGATAGCAGTAACGGGTACTTTTGAAAAAGAGGCTGGTTTAATTGCAGGAATGTTATTTTTTATTCAATTTATCTGGCAATTTCCGCATTTTTGGGCCATTGCTTGGGTGTTGGATGATGATTACGCAAAAGCTGGGTTTTCATTGTTGCCAAGTCGCACCAGAAAATCAAAACGATCTGCATTTTATATTCTTTTTTACACCTTATTTATGGTACCTGTGAGTTTATTGCCATGGGTATGGGATTTGACAGGTGAATTGACTTTATTGATTGGATTTATTGCAGGCACTTGGTTTTTTGTCTATGCCTATTTTTTATACCTTCGGTTAGAAGACAAAGCAGCGCGAGGTTTAATGTTCGCCTCTTTCTTCTACTTACCAATTATACAGTTCCTATACGTATTTAACAAGTTATAATTGTGACTGAAAAAAAAGATTACTCCTCCTCAGAAAACTTGTTAGATAGTCATAGAATTTCGCCTGAAATTCATGAGAAAATGAGAAAAAACCTCTTGTATGGTTTCATGTTTGCGGTGGTAATGATTTTTGCCGGGTTAACAAGTGGATACATTGTTTCGCAAGGGGGGATTTTTTGGGTGAGTATTAAAATGCCAAGCGCGTTTATGTACAGCACCTTGGCTATTATTGCCAGCAGTCTATTCTTATTCCTAGCCAAACGTTTTGTTAAAAAGGGCGATTATTCGAAGGCTAAAGGTAGTTTAGGAATTGCTTTTGTTTTGGGTGCTCTTTTTGGTATTTTTCAAATTCAAGGATGGGGACAACTTGCCGAAAAAGGCAGCCATTTATCGGGAGATATTATCAATATTCATGGGCAATATGGAAAATATTATACCCTATTATATGATGGAAAAGAAATTTCGTACAACGACAATGTATTTTATTTAAAAGGTGAGCCAATTTCTGATGAAATAAAAGAAGAAATGAAAGATTTTGCTCAAAAATTAGTGGAAGGCTCAAAATCTGAAGGTCGTGTGTACAAATTAACTGGGTATGGCGCACCGTTTTCATTGCGGTATGATGGCGATTTGATTACCTACGCAAACAATAACTTGCAATTAAATGGCGTATTATTATCCGAAATTTACCATGATCGTTTGTGGCATTTTGCAAAAAACATTGTGGAGGATCGAGGTGACTTTATTATTAAAGGAAAATATGGGGAGGATTTTACCATTTATTTTGGAGGTAAACCATTAGAGTACGAAAATCGTAAATTTTATTTAGATGGATTGCCTTTGTCTGCGAAACGTTTGAATGATTTGAACTCTCAACGCAATACAGCAAGCTCGTATATTTATGCTTTTACGCTTGTTCACTTATTGCATTGGATTGGAGGAATAATTGCATTATTAGTAATGTTTATCAAAGGGTTACGATTAAAGTACACCCAAGACAACTTTTTAGGAATTACATTAGGATCAACTTATTGGCATTTTTTAGGCATAATATGGCTCTATTTATATGCTTTTTTAATTTTTATTCATTAAACTTGCACAACGAAAATTTTTGATTTATGTCAGCAGCAACACATGAAATTACTCAGACAAATGCTTGGGACGGGAAAGAATCTCCTTTCAAGACGAGTTATGGAAAACTAATGATGTGGTTTTTCTTGGTTTCAGATGGTTTAACATTTGGAGGATTATTAACCGCTTTAGGTTATGCTAAATTTTCGAATCCAGAAGCAGGAATGGCTTGGCCATCTGGGGAGGATGTGTTTTTCCACTTCCCGTTTACACATACTGAATTTCCGTTAATGTACGTTGCATTTATGACGTTCATTTTGATTGTTTCTTCTGTAACCATGGTACTTGCTGTTGAAGCTGGTCACCGAATGGATAAAAGAGGTGTAATTAAATGGTTATTATGGACAGTTTTAGGTGGTGCTATTTTCTTAGGATCACAAGTATGGGAATGGGCTACTTTTATTGCAGGACCAGATGGTAACATCTCTACTTGGCTTGACAATGCAACCTTAGCGCACAATCCTTACGGACCTACTTTATATGCTAATTTCTTTTTCTTTATTACTGGTTTCCACGGATTTCACGTTTTTACAGGGGTGTTATTTAACAGCCTTGTATTAAGAAACGTAATTCGAGGAGTTTACCACGAAAGAGGACACTACGAAATGGTTGAGAAAGTTGGACTTTATTGGCACTTTGTGGATTTAGTTTGGGTGTTTGTATTCACCTTTTATTACCTTGTTTAATTAATTGATCAGATTGTTTAACACACGATATAAAACAAATAGTTATGTTAAGAGACGATATTATTGAATACTCATTACACGCTCACCATTCAGAAGAAGAAGGTAGAAAAGTAAGACGGAAAATTTGGATGGTTACAGCCATTCTTTCTGCAATCACCCTGGTAGAAGTTGTGGTTGGGGTGTTTTTCCCAAAAGATAAAGTTGCAGGACTTACTTGGGATATCATTAAATACAGCTACATCCTCCTTACCTTAGTAAAAGCTGGATACATTGTATTGATTTTTATGCATTTAGGTGACGAGAAAAAAGCATTAAAATACATGATTTTGGTGCCTTATATCATCTTTATTTTGTATTTGCTTTTCATCATTTTAGTGGAAGCAGCCTATATTGGCAACGGATGGAATACGATGCATTAATCAGTCTAGATTAGCGCTAGAAACATTTTAATTTATTTATGGCCAGCACAAAACGAATTTTGCTTGTTTTGCTTGTTGTTTTAGGTCCAGGTGCGATCATTTATTTCATCTCAAAAACAGTTAGTAATCATTTTGTTGAATTACCATATTTGGGGTATTCGTACACCTTAGATGCTCAAGGAAATAAAATTGATTCGGTGGCCTATTCTGTTCCCGACTTTCAATTAACGAAATTTGATGGAACGCCAATTAATCGTGAGACAATTCGTGGGAAATTTATTGTATTGACCACGATTCAAAATGATTGCCCAGACCTTGATTCGTGCGGACTGAATGTTTTTCATTTTAACGAAATTTTCTTTCATAAATTAGAGAAAAACCAGGATAACTATGGCAATGTGCGGGTTTTATCCATCTTAACTGATGTGAATGGTAACCCAACGACCGAAATTAGTAGCAGATTAAAAGATGAAATGGCCGAATACAGTAAATCGGGGATTTGGTGGATGGCAACCGGCGATGTAACCCCCTTTTATAATTTTAATTATTACGGGAAAAAATTTATTGACCACGCCGCTGCCCCTAAAGAACATGAAATTGGTACAAAAGCGTATACCAATAGTTTGGTGTTGATTGATGACAAAGGTTTTATTCGTGCGGTAACAGGCGCGAAAACGGATACCCATATCCGCAACTTTTTTGACATGTTAAAACTCTTGAAAAAAGAGGAATTTGACGCCAAACGTAACTAATTCAAATTTAGAATTACCATTTTAATTTACTGTACCGATTTTTAACTTTTTGAGTGAGGGATATGAGGCATTGTTTGAGCTCTTATTGTCCGCTTGCGGCAATAAAGCGAGGTCGAAAAGCCCGACACCACGATTTTACAAGAACGAAAACGCAGTGAAGTGATTGAAAAATTGTGGGGACACGCCCACCAAAAAAATATGCCGAAAAACATAATTATTCTTCCGATGGCTTCTTGCCAAAAATCCGTTTTTTGAGAGGCCTACTTTTTAATTTTATTTTTTTAAAATTGACCGAATAATTTACAATTTACCCGATGGATTATGTTTATTTTTACATAAAATTAATACGGTTTATCATGAAATTAAATTTGGTTTTGATAGGGCTTGTTTTTATTGCCTTTGCCTGCGGAAGTGGTGAAAAACCGGCCGAGATGGAAGAAGAAATAAAAGGATCTGGCTTACCTTATATGGGATTTCACGATTTTGGACCTACCATTAAAGACGGGAAGGAAGTGATGGATACGATTTACCACACGGTACCCGAATTTTATTTAATGGCACAAGATAGCGCCGCTTTCACGAATGCGGATGTTGCTGGAAAAATTCATGTGGTGAACTTCTTTTTTACCAGTTGCCCGTCGATTTGTCCTGCGATGATTGGGCAAATGAAGCGCTTACAAGAAAACACCAAGGACATTAAAGAATTATTGTTTTTATCGCATACGGTGGATCCTAAACGCGATTCGATTCCGAAATTGAATGCTTACATTAAAGAACGATCATTAGACACCCATAATTGGTTCTTTTTATACGGTGAAAAGGAAGAAGTGTATGAATTGGGAAGGACCGGATATTTAGTAAATGCCATGGAAGATGAAAAAGCAGATGGCGGTTTTTTACACTCTGAACATTTTGTGCTTGTTGATAGGGAAGGACATGTGAGAGGTTTATACGACGGTACTAAAAATGAACAGGTAGACAAACTTGAACAAGATATTAGATTGCTCTTAAAAAAAGAATATGGCCAATAATATGAATACTCCTATTACTCACCGTCCGGAACTGGAAAAAAAATACAAACCACTTTTTATTATTTTATCGATTGTGATTCCTGTGGTGGTGGCTGTGCTTTTTAGTACTGACAAAATTGAAGGGTTTGACACAGGTTTTTTACCGCCGATGTACGCGACAATTAACGGAATTACTGCTATTTTATTGGTGATTGCAGTGATTAGCATTAAAAATGGGAATAGAAAACGGCACGAATTATTAATTAAGTGTGCTATTGTTTGTTCTTTACTTTTTTTAGTTGGATACGTAGCTTATCATTTAACTTCTGATGCCACTAAATTTTTAGGAACTGGTGCGGTAGCCATTATTTATTATACCCTTTTGATTTCGCATATTTTATTGAGTATTGCCGTGATTCCATTGGTATTATTCACCTATTTAAAAGGATGGGCTGGCAATGTGGTGGCAC
>JADZFJ010000325.1 GCA_020849935.1 Crocinitomix sp.
AGGAAAAGTGATTGCCACCACCTTACGTGGCATAAAACTCGACGAAGGGCTCAAACAAATTTTTTGATATTGATGCCAACAAAAAAAATATTTTTTGCATCCGACTTTCATTTAGGAGCACCCACGTACGAAAAAAGTTTAGCACGCGAAAAAAAAATCGTTCGTTGGTTAGATAGCATTAAAGACGAAGCCGAAGAAATTTATTTGTTAGGCGATGTTTTCGATTTTTGGTTCGAATATAAACACAGCATTCCCAAAGGATTTGTCCGGCTCCAAGGTAAAATCGCCGAAATCACCGACCGCGGAATTCCCGTTTATTGGTTTTTAGGCAACCACGACATGTGGATTTTTGATTATATCCCGAAAGAATTGGGCGTCACCATCCTTACCACTGAAATCGAGCGCACCTATCATGGAAAAAACTTTTTTATTGGACATGGCGATGGATTAGGTCCTGGCGACCGAGGGTACAAGTTCATAAAAAGTGTTTTTAGAAATCCCGTTTGCCAATGGCTTTTTGCCCGATTACACCCCAATTTTGGAATCTCCTTAGCTAATTTTTTCTCCCGAAAAAGTCGTGCAAAAACAGGCGAACAAGATGCGGTTTTTTATGGCGAAGAAAAAGAAATGCTCATCCAATTTTGCAAAACCAAATTAACCGAAAAACACATCGATTATTTTGTCTTCGGACACCGGCATTTACCCCTCACTTTTCCCCTCTCTGACACCTCCACGTACATTAACCTCGGCGATTGGATCACGTACTTTACGTATGGCGAATTTGATGGGGAGACTTTTGTGTTGAAGGTGTTTGAAAAGGGGGAGTTTTAAGGGATTAGGGCAGAGTGAGAAGGGCAGAGGGTTTGGAGTTTGAGTTTGGAGTGTGAGAAATATTAGGTTTGAGAATTTGGGCTGAGTAAACCATTAAAATTGATTCAAAAAATTTCTGACAATGGCCGTCAAGCTAAAACCAAAATCCGATTTTTAAGGAAAAATTTAGTCCACCTTTTAAATACTGAAGCGCTTTATCCTCTTGCGTAGAATTGTAAACTCCATTTCTCAAGATTAACGATTTATACGAAACTGGAATTTTATAGCTTGAGACTAGTGAAATTGAAAAATCGTCCAAGGGTACTCCTTCCAAAAAGTAATCCATTTTGTAAAACCGAAACCCTATTTTGGGAACTAAGTAGGACGCTTGAGGTATCAAAAATGATCCAAAATCAACTTCATTGTCACCATAATTATATATTCCGCTTGTTGTATTATCGTAGTCAATGCCTAACAATAACGATTGGTTTTCACTTTTACCCCATTTGCCTAAAAAGTAATTTACTCCTATCACTCTTCCCATTGTATTAGCAAGGTATAAATCTAACCCAAAATTGATATGTAATTGCTCAATGGTTTTAATAGATCCACGCACTTGTCCTGAGATGTCTGGTCCGCCAACACCATATTCAAAGCCAAACCTGCTGTTTACTTGGGAGAATACAGTTGAGGTCATCAAAGAAAATACTAAAAGGAATTGTTTCATACCAGGAGCTAAAAATAATTAAAATTGAAGAAAAATCAGTAGCTAACTATTGCAACCATCCACTTATGAGTTTTGAGTTTGAGTTTGAGTTTTGAGTGTGAAGAAGATGGGGTTTAGGGTTTGGAATTTGGGCTGAGTAAATTTACCGTCACATATTAATTTAAATCATAACGAATCAATTCCTCTACATCTCTTCCATTATAGTCCATTTGAATCAGACCAATATTTTTAGCGAAATACAACCTATGCCCAATTGAAATATCATTCGAACGAAATTCCATAACATTTTTATACACTTTATCATTTACTGGTCTAGCCCCCTATAAATCGGACAAAATTAATTCGGTTAGCAATAATACATAATTTTAATCATAAATTTGTGTCAGCAAGATACGACTGACGGTTCTTTTTGTACTGAAAGTTGATTTAGAGACATGGCGCCATTCTCTTTAAATGAATTCTCTAGCCTATCGAAGGCTAAAGAATTCAAGCAAGATACTTCCTTCAAGTCCTTATTACCTGAAATTTGATGATAAGGAATTAGGAGCTTGAATTTTATTTTTTTCTTAGGTAGTTCAATTCTTTTAATGTTACCGAGTTCCCATTGTTCCCAAAAAACCCTTGGCGGTAAGTTTGCAGTTGAACCATGTAAACGTATCTGATTGTATTTCAAATAAAACAATGCTAAATGGACTTCTGCTTGTGCTATGGTTTCGAAGTGTTTTTGATCAAGTGATTTACCCAATATGGCATGAAAAGATTCGATATGACCATTTTCTTGCGGAGTATAAGGATGGGTAAAGACTTGATTAAGGTGATTTTCCTGAAAAAAGTCTTGTACCATTTTAGCAGAAAATCGAGGGTCATTATCATTACGAACCTCTATTGATATTACCTTTTTAAGCATATTATTGGTTTGCAGATGATTTATTATAACCGATTCCCAAATATGTTTAATGGTGTGCTGGTTAATCGAAAATCCGATATGCCAATTCAAGGCTGTACGTGTAAAAACATCCAAAACAGTGAGAATAAAAGCGTGTCGTCTCTGCTGCTCTATCCAAACAAACTTAATATCCATCTCTAACATTTCAAGAGGCATTGATGGTGTTAAAATGCGATATCTAGCATAATTTTTCTTGATTTTTTCTTTGGTCAATAAAAGCTGGTTTTCGTACATTAAACGATATACTTTTTTGTGATTGATTTGATAACCTTGTATTTGTAAGTCTGCTGTCATCCTGCGATATCCATAAGTCAGATCTGGATCAGAATGATTTTGTTGAATTTGCTGAACTATATGAGAGTTAGAGCAAATCGCTTGATTTCCATCCTTAATTTGGATGGTTTCCGCACTTGATTTTTGCCCCCGTCTTTTGCCTTTAAAAGGCTTGTAATAAAACTGATGACGAGTGATTCCTGTTAGCTTTAATGCACAATCTCTTTTCATACCCAAGGCAACGTAGCGCATTACAAGTACTTTCTTTTCACCTTGGGATACTTCTTTTTTAGCAGTTCGTCTTTGAGCCTACTCTCAATTTCCTTTTCTGCCAAAAGTTGTTTAAGTAAGTCAACTTCTTGCTCCAATTCACTTATTTTTTGAAGCCGTTCTTTGGTAATCCCATGGTCTAAACCAACTTCACCCATGGACTCAAATTTCTTCTTCCAGGCGTAAAACGTTGCTGGATAAATACTATGTTTCTCCAATGTTAGAGTCACTCCATTGGTGCCAGCCTCTTTCAAGATGCCGATTTTTTCTTCTTTTGTAAATTTCTTCCTTTTCATTGTCATAAAGATTACAGTTTTTTTTGTATAATCTTGTCCGACTAATTAAGGGGCGGAAACATTTACTTTGAAATAATCGTGAATTTTCACAACAGTATAATCAATTCCAAAAATACTATATTGATTACCATTATTTAAACCGTTTGGCACGTAGACTTCAATTAAATTCTGACCACTTTTCTTGTAAATCACATTTTGCAAACTAAAAATTGTATCTATAACAGAAAAGTAAACTTCTCCATTTTTGTTAAAGTATGAAATTTCAAGCTCAAAATTACCTTCTCCAATCTCATTTAGTGTTCTCTCAACCTTGTCTTCACCATTTTTGTACTCCCATTTAGCCCCATCTTTTAAAGGAAAATAAGTGTCCTTCTGAGATCCGACCAACAATAAATTCAAAACCAAACATAATTTAACCAACATAATTCGTTTTATATTACTTCTAAACCCTTTTACCAATTATTCCCGAACATTACCGCTCTTACAATCATTTGAGGTCAACTCCCCATACCGCGCTATATTTACTTAGCGAAAACAACTTAGATTCAGTCGGGGAATCTTGGTTCCTTTCCTCATAAGAGTGGACCCAAAGAGAATCCTCTCCAACAATTTGTATCAATACACGACCGTAGTCATCGCACTTACCAACATAATAACCTAAGTTTGAATCATCATTTGTGATGAAGTAATAATAATAATCCCCACCATGCACACCATAAGACTTTACATAAACTTTCACTTTTAATTTATCGCTAATTTTATTCGTCCAATCAAGTTTAGTATCTGTAAGATCAGGTATTTCATACGAATCAGAACTACAACTATGTAGGAGAAAACTCAAAACGCATAGGATAATTAATTTATTCATAGTGCATCTTACCATATTCTTTAAACTCGTTTACCATTAAAATTAATAAGCAAAAACTGAGTGGTAATCAAACAACAAGTTTCCTGCATTCGTCAAAGCAACAAGTTGGCGCTTTTTCGCATCTTGTGGAAACGAGAAACAATACCGGTTAGACATCCTGAGTCAGTGCTTTATTCATTAATAACAGCATATATCATCATTATCCACATTAAAGCAAACGTTGAAATAATATAGATAATTGCAGTACCCCACAGTTTTTTTTTATATCCATTCTTTTTTGAAAGTAAAATGTAATTATCCTTATAATGATATCTTCTATAAAGTAGAAAGAGCACAACAAATGACAATCATATCGACACTCCAGCATGAGCTATGAATTCAGGTAAATCAATAATAAATTTAAGTGAAGTAAAATTCAAAAACACTGTTAAACCTAGCACTAAAAGATGAGCAAATCGAAAGAATTTATCCTCTCCTTTTTCCTTTTGCTTATAATCTATATATAAGAAACTTTCACAAATCCATTTATCTATTTTTTCTAACATAATGAACATCCTTTGACCAAATCACAACTTACAATTATAAATTAACT
>JADZFJ010000326.1 GCA_020849935.1 Crocinitomix sp.
AAAAATAGGGCCTTCAATTTCTCAAAAATCTGTTAATTGAATGATTTTCTGGTTGTTCAAATTAAATTGTACAACCTAATAACTAATTTACGTTAAATTGCTGTGTAGGATATCCATCCTACACCAAATTTTAATTCTTCACAATTGGGGACGGACGACCGTCCGTTCCTACAATTGTTTCGTTACGTCCTACGCCAATCCAAAATCTTGGCGATATTTATCGCCATTAACATCCTCATATTAAAAAATTAATCTGAATGAAGGATTTTCAGATTTGCGCAGATTGCAACAGCTAGACTTATGTTGCGAAATTCAATTGAAAAATTCAGGAAGGATAAAATAGTTTTGTGACATGAAAAAACTACTAATCATCAGTGTGTTTTGTTTTATAAACCAAACATTTGCACAGTCTAGTATGCCAAGATTAGCGTTTATGGGGTTACCTAGATTTGAATTATCAACTGATTTTCAATCAACATCAATTTATGCTGGTTATGGATTTTATACTACTTATGTTGTAACTGGAAATATTGGCCCTGAAGTGAGGTTTGCTAAAAATAATTTCCTGATTGGTCCAAAGGCTTCAATGGGCTTAGTGCTACCATTTTTACAATTTTCACTTTCGATGTATGCTCCTTTTAAAGATAACGAACTGGCAATCATCTTAAATCCTAAAATAGGAACGAATTTGGTCATAGGTATATTTTATTTAGAATTCGGCTACAATATCAACCTGCGGAGCGATCTAGGAATTCCCAATTCTTTAAACATGGGTATTGGAGTTAATGTTCCGCTTAATATTGAAAAATTTATAGCTAATATTTAGTCAATTCATTTAACACCGTTCCAACGAATTTGACCATACCTCCTCTCACCTATTAATATTTGCTTACCTTGGCTGAAAAGTAACACAATCTCAACGCATCACAAGCAATGGAAAAATACTTCCTCTTCATGTCTCTTGCATTTGTTGCCGAAGTTCTTGGCACTGTTTCGGGGTTTGGTTCCAGTATTTTATTTGTCCCTGTTGCTTCTATTTTTTTCGATTTTAAGACAGTTTTAGCAATCACCGCGGTATTTCACGTATTTAGCAACCTTTCCAAAATTGCCTTATTCAGAAAAGGAATCGACAAAGAAATTGTGTTAAAACTAGGTATTCCAGCGGTTGTTTTTGTAATTCTTGGTGCATGGCTCACCAATTACATAGCTACCGACAAAATGGAATTATTCATGAACATCGCCTTGGTGATTCTAGCTATCTATTTAATAATCAAATTTAACAAGCCTATTAAAAGAACCAATACGAACTTGTACATCGGCGGCGTTCTTTCCGGGTTTTTAGCTGGTTTAATAGGTACAGGCGGCGCAATTCGCGGAATCACACTAGCCGCATTTCATTTGCCAATGGAGGTTTTTATAGCCACCTCAGCAATAATTGATTTGGGGGTCGATACCAGTCGTGCGGTAATTTACGTTGGCAGTGGTTATTTCGAAAAAGAATATTTAATTTTAATTCCCTTCCTAATTGTCATCAGTATTTTAGGCAGTTATGTCGGAAAACTTGTACTCAAAAAAACCTCCGAAATCGTTTTTCGTTACCTCGTCCTTGGGGTCATCATTCTCTCCGCACTTTTTCAAATTTTTACCACAATTTGGGGGTGAAAAAATTCGCTGCGTAGGATATCCATCCTACGCAAATCGACAATCTTGGCGATATTCATCGCCTATTTTAATTCTTCACAATCGGGGACGGACGACCGTCCGTCCCTACAATTGTTCCGCTGCGTCCTACGCCAAACCACAATCTTGGCGATATTCATCGCCATCCCCATTAAAATAACAAAAACCAAATTTCGTCGTGAAATTGCGTTGAAATGTCTAATTCATGACATAAATCCCCAAAAAAATAAATATTTTCACACTGCCGAAAGGGGTTTCACAAAATTAAATCGACTTTAGATAAACCAATTTGAAAAGAAAAATAAACCGTTGCCAACCATGAAGCTATTTTTGTCTTTCACCTTTTTGTTGATTTTATTTCAAACGAATCCTTTTTATGCCCAAGAAACCATTACCCTTGATGCATCTGCAACAATGGACCCAAACACCCACTTAATGCAAGGATTTTTGCATGGTGGCTCGGCAGATTTGGATTCGGTGAAAGTGGCCAAATTAACACCTCAATTTTGGCGGATTGGTGCCTATTGGGTGGCTGGGAGCGGCTACCACGAAACCAAACGTTTTAATCCAAAAATCACTGTCAACGTGAACGATTTGTACATGATTGTGAACGAAATCCCTAGTCAAACCCTCAGCCAACCTTGGGTGGGCGATTGGTTTGGATGGGACAGCTTGTTGACAGCAATTGCCCACAATTCGATCGATAACGACGAACCAGTCGATTATTGGGACCTTTGGGGCGAACCTGACAATTTTTGGACAGGCACCTATTCCGACTGGATTGAAATGTACCGCCGAAGCGACAGTATTTTGTCAGAAATCATCCCAACTTCTAAAATTATTGGGCCAGAATTTGGGTTTGGCGCTTGCGATTTTTCGGTGGTTGCTATCATGAATTTTTTAGATAGTTTGTATTTGGTAGATGCAGCCGTGGATGGTGTTTCGTGGCACGAATTCTGTCAACCAGAAGATGCCTTCCTACACGTGCAACAAGTGCGCGATTCCTTAGCCGTTCGCCCGTGGTTAGGCGACCTTGAAATTATGATTCCCGAATATGCGGGACCCAGTAACCATATTATTCCAGGTTGGAACGTCGGTTGGCTGTATTATTTCGAAAAATCAGATTTAGATTGGGTGTCTCATGGCTGTTGGGATGAATCCAACGGCATCATTTCGTGGAGCGATTGTCAATTTGGGCTCAACGGATTATTCATGAAAGATAATTTCACCACCCAACCAAATTATTGGGTTCATCGCGCCTATGCCGAATTAGATTCGGTTCGGTTACTTGCATCAACTTCCCACGCCAAAACAGTCGCCTTGGCCAGTAAAAATGATGAATTTGAAGAAATTAAAATCCTTACCGGTCGCTACGATAACCCCAATTTAGGTTCGCACAATGCGCCAGCCAATGTGGTCATCAACCTCACAAATTATCCTTATTGTTCCGATTGTACCATGCCATACACCGTACAACGAATCCCAAGTAACGATGTACCCCACTCTATTCCCTTAAATAGTCCCATCACCACCTTCAGCGGCTTCGTCACTTTTACGGGCAATTCAGCCACAATTCCGCTAAATTCGTTTGTAGATGGCGACGCCTACATTGTCTATGTAAATCCTTCCGAAAACAGCATCCTTTCCATGAACGAACAATTGGATAATTTCAAAATCTTCCCAAATCCCACTAACGATCAATTAACCATTGTTTTACCCACAAATCTACCTACCGAATTTCGCATTTATAACCTCATGGGCGAATTAATCAAAGAATTCACCATCGAAACAAGCACACAAATCAACCTCAATGACCTCGCCAGCGGGGTTTACATCATTCAAAAAACCAATCAACCATTGGCTATTCAAAAATTTGTAAAGGAGTAGAATTGCACATCTTAAAGCTCGTAAATAATTAAAAATCAACACTTATTAAACATATTCACAGCTGCTCAGCTCAAAACCTTTTCAAACATCGCTTAAATTTATTTTAAAAACAAGTATATTTAGCGAATGACAAAACGGCAAATTCGAAAAGAAATTAAACTAGGAATTCAAAATGGCAAATCGAAACAAGCCGTTTTTGATGAGTTAAACGAAACATGTGGACTAGAACCCGAAGTTTTAGCCAAGTTAGTACAAGCAGTTCCATCGCTTGAAGCACAATCAATCGTCAACCACCGTCAAAGGCGCGCAGCGCCCTCAACAACCGTCAACCTCCCCTACTG
>JADZFJ010000327.1 GCA_020849935.1 Crocinitomix sp.
CAACTTTGGAAAATCTATATCGAAGATCAACAATTTAGAACTTTTAAATACACTTATAAATTAGGCGCATTACCTCCCTTTGACAACGAAGCCTTAAAAAAACGAATTGAAAAGATCGTACAACTAATTGAAGAAAAAGGCTGGTCAGGGTACAGCGAAGTTGGAATTGAAGGGGGTGACGCCATCTTTTTTGTGATTCAACATAGTTTTCCAGGAACGAAATATATGGGGAAATACCTGCCATTAATGATTGAAAAATCGTGCAAAAATGAGGCGAATAAAATCAACACGGCCAAATTAATTGATCGTCATTTATCACGTGAATATCATCTCCAAATATACGGAACTCAAATAATTTGTCAAACAAAAAATGGCGAAAAAACGTGTAAATTGTATCCAATAATTGATGAAAAAAACATAGATACCCGTCGCAAAAAATTAGGGTTGAATCCGATTAGTGAATATTTAGAAAGTCAAGACCTCACCTATCAACCAATTGAAAACAGACCTGGTTACGAAGAAATTAAATTAAAAAAGAAGTTTGTTCGAGCGGGGTATTTGAGAATTTTGGAATAAACGATTACTTCGAGGTTATTTTTTCGCTTTTCTTTTTTTAAATCGCCAGAAAACCAACCACAAAAATCCCATGGACAAAACGCCGTACCAAAAATATCGATGGGTAATCATTAATTTACAATAATAAGGCACTAATCGCCAATTAAAAGGCACCTCACCTACTTCATCTTTCCAAAAGTCGACGGAATAAGATTCGAGGGGTTTTAGGGTTTCTCCTGTTAGTGAAACGGTTTCAAAACTCACTTTTCCTTGTTTAACATGCACGTATAACAAAGCATCCCGTTTTAACGCGCGAATGGCTGTTCCAATAATTGAAATTGAATTCGGTTGATCGTGAAAATAAAAAAAGGACGCTGGAGCATTTCCCAAGGATCCTGAAAACAAATAAACCGAGGCATTTTTGCCCATTTCTTTGAGGATTGGTAGCACCTCTGCCGAATAATTTGTAGCTCCAATTCCTTGAGTATTATCTAAAAACAATCCTTCCATTTCTGGATATGCTTTTGACCAAATGGTGCGGTGGGTGTAGATAAATACGTGGTCGATTTCACCTAATTTCGTTCGATTTTTAGCCGCTTCTAAAAGCGCCAATTGTTCACCAGAGATGTCCCCATCGTCCAATTCAGTATCCAACACTAGGTGTAAATCTCGGTGAATTTGAAATTCAAAATATGTTTTTCCAAAATGTTCTTGATAAAAATTTCCAGATAAATCATGGTTGCCAACCGAATTGACTAGTGGCATGTTAAGTTGTTGGAAAAGCGAATGTTGATAGTTAGGAAAATCATTTTCAACATCCATAAATAAATCACCTAGACAAACCAGCATAGATGCATTGCTTGTGTTAATTTGCTCCAAATTTCCTAAAAGTGTGTTGGCCGGATAACCAGATGTATTGGTGCCATCCCCATAAAAATGTCCACTTACGATAAAGGTATAATCACCTGTCGAATCGACTTGGATTTTTTGTTGGTTAAACGGTGAAACATATTGCGCCGAACCCATCCAAATTTGAGCAAAAACAAAGATGACTAAAATACCTTTCACGATTTCACCTCCTCTTTTTTACCCGAAAACTCGTAATTTGTACTGTACAAAAGATAGGTCGATGATCCACCCAAATTTGTGGCCAAATCGACCTTAAACCCTTGTTTACTCTTGGTGATTTCACCCGAATAACAATTAAAAATCGAATGATTATTCAACTCGCTCAATAAATCGATTTGGTCAAAATTTGAGTACCACGTACTAAAATCGGACGAATAATTAAGCAGTGTCAATTGGCGATAATTTGCTACCGCTGAGGCTTTCATTTCGACATCACTCCCGAAGGATGAAATAAACGTACCTCCATTTTTAGCACTAAATTCACTCAACCGAACAAAACAACGATCAAACGTACCAAGCGAATTCATTTGTCCACTTGCACACTTATTAAAGCTAATTTTAGAAGTAGTGGCTTGAATAAAATCACCCTGTGTTTGCGCGAATTGACACGTTTGAAAACTCAAATCGGCCTGTTTTGCCTGAATAAAATTTGCCGGTAACGAAACAAAACTACAATTGGAGGCGAGTAATTTTCCGCCATTGAGAACCACTCTAGCATGTGCACTTGGGGTTGAATTAACAAGAATTTCTTGATCAACTCCCCCATAAAAAGCTAAGGTGCCTTCCACTACCAACTGTCCGTTTTTTGTAAAAACTAGGGTTTGATTTTTTCTAAGTTGAAGGGTTTTATTTTGTGGAATTAAAATTCGTTCGGAGACCGTAATTTTTTGTTGCCGAAAAACCCCAATCGAATCGTTGACCCATACAAGGGAAGAATCGGCTTGTTTTGGTGGAATATTCAATGAATCTATTGGTGCCAGAGTTCGGTAAGAAGGCAAATCTGCGACAGGAATTTCAAAAACGTGTTTACTGCCGGGAATATGCGCTTTTAGGATAAGATTCTTTAATTTTTTACTGGTGTAAGGCAATTCTAAAAACCAATAATGCGCATAGGTATTTCTAGCTTTGGCAGGTAGATTAAAAACAGGTTGAATCGGAATTTCTTCTTCGCCATCAATCGAAAGCGAGGTAATTTGAATTGGAAAATCGCTAACAGGCGTTACACTGATTTTTAAGGTTGAATCGGTAGAAGATTCCAAAAAGGCATGAAACGCTTTTGGCAATTGGATGTTTTTCCGAATCAAGGAAATATTTTTAAAATAAGGTTCTAAAGAGAATTTTATATAGGCAAATTCATGGGCTAAAATCCCTCTTTTTAAAGACAATTCCTTTTCAATACTTGCGATAAATTGATCAAAATAAGCTTCGTCACAAATGCGTTCGAGCTCATGAATATAAGCGGCATAAAAAACAGGATCGGCAAAAAGGCGATCATGAAAATCGAACCCAATTTGTTCATAGTCTTCAGGCGTGCGTTGTCCTGCAATTTTAATCGTTTCTCGCACGGAAAAACTTTCATAACCAACAGGTTCTACCAAATTGGTTTTTGAATTGTAGAAAAATTTCACATCACTCCAATCCAACGAATGGTAACCGCCCACTAAATCGATAATTGCATGAAACCTTGCCATTTTTTCGAGGTCAAAAACCTGGGACGTTGTTTTCTCCCCACGTCTAAAAGCTTCCAATTGCGCGGCACCTTTTAAATAGGTTTCTACTAATTTTGGATCCTCCTCGATTACACCACCGTCGTAAGGTTCAGCGAAAGAGGAAGAAAATCCTGAATAAGGCTCATCAATGTACACCCCATCTAATTCATCAATTCGCTTTTCCCAATACAATTCCGGATTCCAGCGCAAAATTGCCCCTGGTGGACGGTCATTATCGCGTAAAATATGCTGCCCAAAATGTTCTTCGATGGCATAAATTCCTAAATCTTTCTCGTTCAATTGGAGGCGAATAAAATCATATTTTAAGGCAATAATTCCTTCTGATTTCAAAAGTTCGTGGTAAATCCATTCATACACGTAATTACGTGTGCCTGGGTGCTGTAGCGAAAACCGATACATTCCCATGACCTCTTTATCCGTTTTGATTCGAAACGACCATTTTTCACCCTCGAGGTGATCGGTCATGTGCCCTTTTAAGCGAATTTCACCTTGAATGGTATCTTTGCCTTGAATCACCTTACAATCAACAAAATTATCGCCTTCGTTAATCTGAATTCCACGATCCAAGGCCTCTTGCCGTTTATTTTTCAAAAACTCATAATCTTCGTCCGAAATAAGGAGTTTAAGTTCTTGTGGTTCAACCGAATTTGCGAGATTTTTATTCTCACGGTAATTTGAAATAAAATCAATCAAATTGTCAAAACCTTTTGTTTTAACATACCGATTGGCAAAAAAGATGGTGACCACTCCTCCTAACAAGAAGATCAACAGAAAATTCCGAAACAATCGTGCCTTATTAATTTTAAACTTCATCCACCGATTTGATTGGTTCTTGTACGTAATCCTGCCCCGTTAAGTTACTGATAAAGATGGTTAAAATTACGAGGTAAATTAAGGTAAACGGATTAAGCGAAGCCACCAGCCAAGATTCGAAATAAATGTTAAATGCGATGGAAGTGACAAAAGCCAAAATCAAATAATTATTTTTAATTGATTTGGAGATAATCGTAAAAATTGCTCCAAAATAGGCAACTAAACCTAGAATCCCTGCATCTAACCACATCGAAAGGTAAGAATTGTGCACGCCCCCCGAATGTCCCATCCTTGAAAGCCACGCATAATTAGGGCGCATAATGTTTTCGTCATGGCCAAAACCACCCCCAATAAAGAAATAATCTTGAATCTGAATCCATGCAAACCCCCAGGCAATACTTCTTCCCGAACCTTCTTCAATCGAATCGACCCTGAAATAACTTTGAAGCCCAAAAAATTCTACGATGCCAAGGATTAGATTAAAAATCTGATCATTAAACGCCAAAAATCCACTCAATAACACCAAGGCAAAAAACCAGTTCAATTGAATCATTCGGTACATCATATAAAAGAGAAAAATACTCATCATCCCATTTCGTGAGCCTGTCCAAATGAGCGATATAAAAATCACGGTAAAAATCAGCACGTTTTCCTTATTGGTAAAGGTGGCAAGTTTAAATTTCCGGACCAGAATCCACAAAATAAAAGTCAAATTTAAAATTACCCCTAAGCCATTTGGATTTCCCAAAACACCTTTAAAACGACCAACCCGCATGGCGATATCGGGCGCGACAAAACGCAAGACCATGCCAATCATAAACATACCTATAATGAAGGTAATCAACGCTTTCCAAAAACGTTCGCCGTAAAGACGATGAAGTAATAAGGTGTACGCTGGTACGACAAAATACAACAACGAAAAAGAAATCGTTTTTTGCAGACCTACTTGAAAATTAATCGATTCACTCAAGGCAATCGAGACAATCACCAAAAAAGGAATAAAATAAACGATCAATTTTGGGAGGGGACTAAAAACCGCACGATCCTTTAAATAAAACAAAAACAAGGTGAGCGGAATTAAGGGTTTTAAATCTTTTGCAAATTGCAAATCGTCATACGTCGCATTTTCAACGGGGACATAATCCGAAAGAATCAAGGTCCAAAGTGCCAAAATCAA
>JADZFJ010000328.1 GCA_020849935.1 Crocinitomix sp.
GCCGTCATATCTGGTCGATCTTCTTTTAAATAAAACCAAAACTTCACACTATAATCTCCCATTGGGAGTTGTGATTTTGAAAGTTTTACCAATTCATTTCCCCCGTTCTTGGCATCTTTTAGCGCACCCGAACCTGCAAAAATTTCGTGAGGTAACAACTTAGCACCGGGCTTATCAAAACCATCATAATAAAACCAACTTGTGGTATCCGATTTCCATCCTTGGCCAACGGATCTTGTTGCCAACTTCTCTTTCTCCACAACTTCATTAAAATAATATGGCGTATTGTATTTGTTTTTATCAAAATGATAGACCACGTAGGTATCATTCTCCATAATTTTCTCCGAGCACCAAATCAACCTAAGCTCTTGTAATTTCAGGCCATCTTTATTTTTGACAATCACTATTTTATCCTCCGCTGGCAAATCATAAACAAAATCCTTTTCGATAAATTCAGGCGAAAAAAAGTTGTTCACTTTCACCGATTCGGAGAAAGACATTCTGGATGAAATTGAATTCACCGTTGGCAATTGGGTGTGATAACTCAAAATCATCGCGTCTCTGTTTGCCTCTTCTGTACCCAAAAGCATTATGTTTTCTGAAGACATGTGTTGCATGGGTAAAAAGATAATTGCGTCGTAATCACTTGAATTTAAGTAATCCACTACCTCTGTCAAATCTTGATTTACGTTTTCTGGTTTAAATGTATTTTCATGTTGACTTATAATTTCATTGCAACGGGTATGAAGTCCGTAAAATTCCATTCCATAAAAAACAAAAGCACCTACAAAAATCAAATCATACATTTTTGGATTTCGCTGTCTAAAAACCTTGTAAAATCCGACAATACTCGCAATTGTTATCACGTAATAAAACACCCACGTAAATCGCCCTAACACCCTAAACTGCTTTATAGGACTCACCAGGTCGGCGATCCATCTCAACCAATCGTACTTAATAGGAAAACAAAAAGAAAACATCAAAATTAAGTAGGCCATGATCACAAAAACCATCAATTCTGTTCGCAGGAGTGGTTTAAATTCTATTTGTTTTCTGTTTTTAATCGCATAGACAATCAATACCACCATAAAAACAACGGTTGGAAAACCCAAATAGGACCATGTTTCCCATTCCCCGATTTTTACTTCAAAGGCAGAAAAAATTCCACTTAATGGGCCGTCATGGGGAATCAACAGTGATTTCCAATTGGCGTAATAATGAAAAAAACCAGCAGGATTTGAAAGACGGTCGTTGTGGGTATCTGTGAGCATCATCAACCCTTGAAAAATCAAGAATGGCAATACCACTTGCAAACCAAGATGTCCGAACAATGTCCATCGCTTTTTAGCTTGAATAAAACAAATCAACCAATAAGTGGCTGAAAAAAGCAATAATATCATTCCTAAATAAGGATGCGTAAAAAAGAAAACAGCCGTGTAAAGACCAATCAAAACAGACCATTTCCAAGATTTATCTTGGATATATTTGATAAAGAACAAAAATAGTCCAGGAATGGCAAAAACATAAGACAAGGAAAAATGCCCCATCAACCGAAAAATTTGGGGCGACATAAAGGCTAAAGCAATTCCTGCCAAAACCGCCCAAAGATTACTTACTTGATAATGTTTTAAGATTTTGAAGATAAAAAAAGATGCAATTGGAAAGGAAAGCAACATCAAAAAATTTAAAATACCAATTCCATATTCGGCAAGACCAAATGAGCGAACTAAAAAGGCAAGAAGCGGATGTCCATCTGTATAAACAACATGTTCATAATAAGGATAATTCATCCCATTAAAATTCACTAAAGAAGTGGCGTAATTTGCTTGATAGAGATAGGTATAATAATTCTTAATTCCGTCCCCATCTGCCGAAAAAAGTACGTCGTTTGGATGCAATAAGACCTTGGAATAAAAGAAAAAAAGCACCCCAAATGACAGAAAAAAACACAACAACGCAAATTGATTGATTTTCCAAAAATTCTTCACAGAAATTACTTTTTCTTGTAATATTAGGAATAAAAAAACTTATGTCGATTGTTCACCTGTGATTTCTTATGTCAAACGAACTAAATTTGGAGATAATTTGATTATTTTCAACCTTCTCGACAAAATCAACGTTTAGGAGTAGAGCCATACAGAAATAATTCTTAAATTTAAATTATGAAATGGATTTTCTTTTATTGTTTATTGGGCAGTTTTGCGGGATTTGGGCAAACAGAAACCTTTTTAAAAGCATACGGAAATACGGGCTATGATTTTGGGCGTGATATTGTGCAAGACAATGATTCGGGCTATGTGATTACCGGAAGTTCAAGTAGTTTTGGGCCTGATAACGGAGAAGCTTATTTACTAAAACTGAACACCGCTGGCGAATTTAGTTGGTCAAGAAATTATGGAGGCGAAGGATCTGAATGGGGTGAAGGATTGGTAGTTACCAACGATTCGACCTACGCAATTGCTGGTTACACAAATAGTTATGGTGCTGGGGGATTTGATTTTTATTTAATCCGCATTGATGCAACCGGAGAGCCAATATGGCAAAAAACGTATGGCGGTACTAATTGGGATAAGGCCTTGGCTTTGGTTCAATTAGCAGACAGTGGATTTGTTTTAGTTGGCGATTCATACAGCTTTGAAGGTGGAATTCGAAGAGGATATATCGTTCGTACTGATAAAAATGGAGAATTGTTGTGGGAAAAAACTGTTGAAGGTCCGATGCCTAGTTTTTTTACAGATATCGCCTTGGATGGTGATTCATTGGTTGTTTGCGGTGGGAAAGGTGATGGAGGTGTGGATATGTTTGACGGAATGATTCGAAAATATCACATTGATGGAACGTTTGGCTGGGAAAAAACAATAGGAAAAGAGTACAATGATTTTTTTAGTGCCATTTATAGCTCAGGAGGATATTACAGTTTAGGAGGTACTCGAAGTTATACCTATCCACTTGACAAAGAAAATATGTGGATGTACCGCACCGATGATATTGGAAACGAAATTATTGATACCGTGTATGTTAATTTTAGTCCAAACACAGATGGTGTAAATGATATTGCGGTTCGCGATTTTGATCAGGATTATTATTTTGTTGGACACACCAAAAGTTATGGGTATTTGATAGATGGATTAGCTGATATTTTTGTGGGAAAAATGACCGCCACCGAAATTCATTTAACCGCCAACACCTATGGTGAAAAAGGGACTGACATTGGACAAGCCATGGCAAAAACACGCGATGGCGGTGTGGTTTTATTGTGTGATACCGAATTTTTTGCCACAGGAGGCCACAATATTTTAGTGATAAAACTAAACTACCTATGGGAATACCCAGGTTTGTTTGACTTTATTGAATACGATGATATCACTACGAGTGTTGAGGAAATTATTGAGAAAGAATTGATTGAAATTTATCCAAATCCTTTTCAAGAAATTATTTATTTGCCTGAAATAGAAACAGGTACAGTATCGATTTATGGACTTGATGGAAAATTTATTACATCGAAAGAAGTAGACAGTAATCAAGTAAATTTGAGTGAATTGTCAAAAGGAATCTACGTTTTGTCTGTGACCATCGAAGATGTATTGTACAAAAAAAGAATTGTCAAAAATTAACGACAATTAAGCCAAGTATTTCAATTTTAGCTTTTTAAACGTGTCATTACAAAACTCTTGTAACTGCGTATGCTTCTTTAAATTTTCTTGTTGGTCATTCAAACTTGGGTCTTCGAGTGAGGCAACAATTTCGTGGGCTTCGTGCATATCAAAAATTAAAAAACTAGATTTTAATTTGTGTGCGTACAATTGAATCGCTGTTAGATCATTCTCCTCTATCCCTTGTTTTAAGGAAATCAAACTTTGCATGCCTTCTTCTATAAACATGGATACAATTTCGCGAATAAACTTATTATCTGCTACCCCAGCATCTAACATTTGTCTAAAAAATTTATCCCCCCCATTAAATTGCGATGAAATGTCTTCAGTTTTGCCCATATCGAGTAATAAGTCAATACGAATATAACCCAAATGAATGTCTTAATTTTTTAGAATCGGTAATTGGTCGCTATTTGTCGATTAACGATTAAAAATCACGAGTTTATTACCCCAAAATGGCGATTAAAGAATTATAAATTCTTGGACATTTCAGCAATTTTATCTTTTAGGATCTTTTTGTATTTTCTACTAATCTTTACCGTCTTTTTTCCAATCACAAGGGTGTTTTCATGAATTGTTTCAATACGATGAATGGCGACAATAAACGAACGATGAATTCTCAGAAAATCATCAATGCCGAGTTTAGCATGAATAGATTTCATGGTTGACAAAACGGTATAGCGTTTATCTTCAGTATGAATTTGCACATAATCCGCAAACGCTTCGACATAAAGGA
>JADZFJ010000329.1 GCA_020849935.1 Crocinitomix sp.
AGAAGTGGCTATTCCTCGTCCCAACGGGTATTTGTACCATGGATCTGAGCTTTCGGTGATTGTCTGTTTTCTAGCCCTTTTTCAATTTTTCAGGTCGGAACCGCGTGCCTTTTGGGGATTAATTTTGATCGTTTTGGTTGCCTTGATGACCTATTTTAAAGCCGTTATTGGATGTGTCGTCCTCTTATTTTTGTTTTACCTGTTTTTTGTTAATCGTCAAAGTTTTGCCCCGTTTAAATTTATGAAAATGCGGTGGATTATTTTATTATCACTCGCCGGATTAATCGCTGTAACCTCGGTGCTTTATACGTATTTTATGACCGTTTATTCCTATACTGGCTATTATTTTCCGCCTAAAATGTTGACCGGTAGAGGAGCCATTTGGAATATTTATTTAGAACGTGTTAAAGAATTTGGGGCGTGGAATTATCTCTTTGGCAACGGTGTTGGTACCTCCTTCGATATTTTTGCGGATTATGCCACTCCAAAAACATGGTATTTATTAGCTGTTGATGCCAATGCAGACACCAATTATGATACCCATAACGCCGTTTTAAGTGTCTTCATAAATAGCGGATTAATCGGGATTGCATTTTTTGTTTATCTTTTTAGAATTATATTCAATCAAGTAAAAAAATGGGCACCTACTTCGAAATGGAATAAGACAGTTTTTTTTGGAATTTTTATCATTCCTTTAATTACCATTGGGATTACCATTCCTATTTATGAAAACGCCATATTTTGGGTGAGTCTAGGTTTTTTAATGTATCGTTGGAAATTTTATACAGATGAAGAACACGTTTCAAATTAAAAAGATCCAATGGGAAGATTTTGATTTTGTTTTGCTCTTTCTGGCGATTATTTCTCTCTTTTTTCACTACCGCATCAATGGTTTTTTGGTGATGTTATTGATGATTTATAGTGGGATTAAATTCGTTTTTAATCGCCTACAATTTAAAGGATACCAACAATTATTTTTTTTACCAGCGATTTTTTTGATGCTTCTTGTCGGTCAATTGTGGACAGATGATTTGAAAGAAGGATGGACGATTATTGAACGGAATCTCTCGCTTTTACTTTTGCCCATTGCGGTGTATGGAATTACCACGATTTCTGTAAAAAGATCACAATTCTTAATCAAAGGATTTATTTGGACAGCTTTTGGCATTGCGGTCACTTGTTTGGTGATTGCATTTAAATGGAGTATCGCGCATAAAACGATGTATGTTATTCCTAACGACACGCATTTTATCTACAATGTTTTTATGCATCACCGTTTGACAGACCCGCTCGGACTTCACGCGGTTTATTTGGCGTTATTTGTGGCGTTTTGTGCGCTCGCTCTCCTGTATCAACTGTTAAAAGTGAAATTAAGTCGGCTAAATCGAATCTTAAATTTTGGGTTGATTGTGTTTTTTTGCGGATTTCTCTATTTACTTAAATCAGCAAATATTTCGGTTGGATTTGTGATTTGTGTTTTAATCATGCTCTTCGTTCACTTTCGACCACTTTGGAAATCTTCAAGATGGATGCGTGTGATAGGCGTTTCGTTGGTTGTCCTTTTAATTGGTTTTGCAGGGATGATTGTACAAACCAAATTAGAAAACTTTTCGTTAAACTATCAGATGTCAAATTTACAACTTTCACCCATCGGTATTCGCCTTTCCATTTGGGAATGTACTTGGGAAGTAATAAGAGAAAATTGGTTGCTGGGTGCTGGAACGGGCGATGCACATCATCAATTGCGTTTGGCCTACGAACGAAATAATTTTTTGATTGGATTACGCGATGATTTTAATTCCCACAATATGTTTTTACAATATTGGTTGAGTAACGGAATTCTTGTCGTAAGTTTATTTTGTACAGGTTTATTTTTGTTGATTCGAAAGGCGTTGAAGCATAAAAATTTACTTTTTTTGTCTTTTTTGATCCTGTTTATACTTTTCAGTTTGACAGAATCTACCCTGCGCACCCAAAAAGGAATGTTCTTTTTTGTTTTATTTGCAGGGATGTTTTATTACCGACCAACTTTGTGGAGCTTTCCCACGACTGAAAAATGAAAATTGTCCAAGTACATAATTATTACCAAATCAGTGGTGGTGAAGACACCGTTGTGGCTGCTGAAAAAAAGCTATTGGAGGAAAAGGGACATCAAGTAATTACCTATTATCGCCATAATTCAGAAATAAAAAATCAAAAGTTTACCAAAAAATTGGGATTACTTAAAGAGACTAATTGGTCTGATTTCACCTATGACGATTTTCTTAAGGTGCTTGAAAGAGAGCAACCCGATCTTTGTCATGTCCACAATTTTTTGCCGCTTATTTCGCCTTCGGTTTTTTATGCCTGTTCAAAGGCGAATGTTCCAGTTGTCCAAACCTTGCATAATTATCGGTTGATTTGTACCAATGGACTGTTAATGCGCCAAGGTCAAATTTGTGAATCCTGCTTGGGTAAATCTGCCTATCAATCGGTGCTTAAAAAGTGCTATCGCGATTCAATGATTCAAACCTATGCCATTGCATCCATGTTAGAAAAACATAAAAAGCGTCAAACCTGGGCCACAAAAATTGATGCTTTTATATGTTTGACTGAATTTGCGCGGGATAAATTTATTGCCAATGGTTTACCTCCCGAAAAATTGAAAGTAAAACCGAATTTTATGGGGGGAATTTCTACCCATGAAATCGAAAAAAAAGAGGAAACTCCGTATTTTATTTATGTCGGTCGATTGGCAGAAAGCAAGGGGGTGAATTTATTTAAAGCAATTCATGCCGATTTACCTTTTCCAATTAAAATAGTCGGAGAGGGTGAATTAATGAACGAACTTCGAGGGCTTCCGAATATTGAAATTCTCGGTACAAAAACCCACCATGAAACGGTCGTTTTAATTCGAAATGCGCGTGCCTTGATTTTACCCTCTTTATGGTACGAAGGGATGCCAATGGTTATTTTAGAGGCTTTTGCAGTCAAAACGCCTGTCATTGCTTCTAATCTTGGAGCCATCCAAAGTATGATTCAGCATACTAATAATGGACTTTTATTTTCTGCTGGTTCATCAACTGAATTGTTAAATTTGCTCCAAATGGCAAAAGAAAATCCAGATAAAATGAAGGTTTTGGCAGATAATGCCTTTGTGAATTACGCTGAATTATACTCATCTGAAGCGAATTATGAGAAATTAATGGAAATTTACCAATCTGTCATTCACCCTGCTTGAGCATGAAAGTAATTGGAACTGAATTATTTGATCAGGGAATCAATCAAGCGGTCGCTGAATTTCTTGATTTATTAAAAAAAGAACCAAAAAATTTATTGGTCAGCCCGTCCG
>JADZFJ010000330.1 GCA_020849935.1 Crocinitomix sp.
GATTAAAAATTAATTTATAATTTAGGACAAGAATCATCCATGAGCAAAATCAAAACTTGGCAAATTTTTGTGATGATTACGTTTTAAAGCCTCTTTTTTCTATGATATACAAGATCATTATTGTTTTCGCATTTTTTTGCAGTTTTATTGGCAATTCCAAAAACTACATACCTTACTACAACCTCACCAATAAAGCTGAATGGTTTTATGACAACCAAGAATTTGACAGCGCAAAATTTTATTTTGAACAAGCGTTTAAGATGGAAGTGAAGAAAAAGACCAAAGATGTTTGGATTTATATTAAAATTTTGAATGCCGAGGGTAAAAGTCATAAAATTTATAAAATCCTTAAGGATCATCTGAACGAAATTGGCGGGGGCTTAGAACCCGTTTCCAAATACCTAAAAAAAGATGGGATTGTGATGAAGGATAAACAATATGCAAAATTAGATGCCATAATGCGCGATTCAACCCTAGCCTTTTGGCAAGAAGAGAAGGAAATATACCGAATTTTGGAAGAAATGGATGTGAAAGACAATTGGATTAGAAAGGGATCTGAACATAAATTAAGTGATACGATTCTACACCCAACTACACATAAACAAATCACAATTAAGGAAATGATGATAGAGGTTGATAGTTTAAATTATCTTGAATTTAAACGATTATTTGAAGAATTTCATTTAGCAGATCATGAAATTGACGGTGCAGTTTTGAGTAACCTTTTACTCCACCAAACACGTCATTTTTTTCAATTAGAAGAAAATTATACAAAAATGTTAATGAATGGCAATGTAGATCCATGGATTTATGCAAGCTCTTTTGATAGAGCATTAAGTCATAAAAATGGACAGCACAGGTATTTTGCCTACCCTTATAATGCGCAGGATTTAAAATGTATTTATTATGAAGAGGTAATTAAAAACAGGTTATCTATTGGTTTAAGTATTTACTATTCTAGGCCTTCTTTTCGGTTTCATATACGTGTTGGCAGGATGATGAAGGTACCTTTTAAGCAGTTTTATGAGGCGGAATTGGCTAAAAAGAATTGATTTAATTAAAGAGCTCGAACTATCTTGACCTCACCTCCCAAAAAGATAATTCACCAAGGTTGGGTGATAATATAAATTGCTTTCTGAAGTTAAAGGAGTTGGTGAGGTGGTTGAATGACTTAAGATGGCTGGTAATTGTTGGTGTAAAAGCTGGATTCCCGCCGTATATTGAAGGATTGGGTAGGTTTTAAAATTGTCTTGCTTGGAATAGGTCACTACGGTTTGTGCGATGATTTTTCCAGTATCGATGCCCGCATCGACATAATGTAAGGTTACGCCAAAAAGATGAGGTTCTTTGTTGAAAAAGGCCCAATATCCGCCATGAATGCCACGGTATTTTGGCGTAATGCCAATGTGTAAATTGACAATAGGACAGGTGAGTTGCTTCAATGTTTTTTTGGAGATAATTCTAGTGCCATTGACGCAAATTAAATCGGGTGAAAAGGCAATAATTTCTTGAACTACCGCAGGGTCGTTGATGGATTGAAAGGTTTTGCAAACCGCTGTGGGTATGGGGTGGTTTTTTAATTGGTAATGGCTTAAAATTTCTTGTAGTCGTTTTTTTCGGGAAGAAATGAACGGATAAACAAGAAGTAAAAATAGGACTTGCCCCGCAGTTTTTAAAAATCCAATTTTGCGAATTCTGTTTTTTAAAATGATTTTTTTAGAAATTGGCTTTTCAATAAATACTTTTATTTCGAAAGGCAAACCCGCGAATGAATGAAACAACAAATTGCTGGTTTGACCTTCGGTGACAAGGAGAAGGATTTTATTTTTTGGCGCGTTGGACAATTTCTGATAAATTTAAAGAAACAAAACCCGATTTTTCATTTAAAAGAACGGCATAGGCAAGAATTTCTTCCAATTGGGCTAAACTTGCCTCCAAATTTTTCGCAAAATTATGGGGATGCCACCACAAATGATAGATGGTTTGATTTTCCGCTGCTTTTTTCATTTCGGCTTTTATTCGGCGGATTTTTCTTTTTTCTAACCAATTTTTGCCTGAAACTGGCCTAAAAAATCGGTTGGCAGGAACATTTAACACGCCTTCAACTAATTTTAACTGATCAATTTTATGCGATTTGGTGGTTGAGATAGGGAAATAAGCATCGAGGACCCGCCCCATTTTTTTAAAAAGGCCTTCTTTTTGAAAAGGGGAATTATTCCAAAAATACGTTTCTTGATTTCCTCGAAAAGCGGTGATTCCATTTTGTTTACAAACCGCTAAAAATGTTGGGTTTAATTGGTTTCGAGGAAAAACGATGCTGTTAAAATCGAGTCCGAGTTGCTGACCAATTTCCGACATTTTCTGGCAATCGGTTTCGAAATCTGAAACGGTGACACCTTTTTCAAGCGCGTATAAATGGCTGTACGTATGCGAGGCTAATTCTTGATGATTGGTGTTTAAAATGGTATTTATTTCCGATTTACCCAATAAAATTTCTGGTTCAAAATCGCCATATTTTTCTTTGGTGAGTGGAAAGGGCGAATACGATTTATTGGAATAGTTTAGTTCGGTGGTGGCATTTTGTGACATTAACTCATAAATGGAATCGTGTGCTAAAAGTCCAACGATGGCCCAGGTGGCATGAATCTCGTACCGTTCGAACAAACCCAAGGTGCGTTGAATTACTTCGTGGACATTTTTTAAATGCGACACATTCTCCACGGTATCAACATCATGGATGCCCCAGTATTTTTCAAAATCGATTGATATGCAAAATATTCCTTTGATGACCTTACCTTATTTGTTAGGTGAAGTTAATGAAATGATCCGAATTTAGTGCTTTTGGGTTGTTTTTGTTCGTGTTTTTAAGTGGTAAGCGCAAGTTTGGTGGGAATAACTTTGCAGGAGTTTTTGCGTATAGGGATTCAAAAGAAGATTATGGGGAGTATAACATGGATAGAATGGGGAATTTGGCTCGTTTTTTTCGTGTTTATTTTTGTCCTTTTATATACCTACCGACATTTTAAAGAAGACCCAGCGTATCGATTTTTTTTAGGGGGTTTTGTATTGAAAGTGCTTGGGGGTGTGGCTTTTGCTTTTGTGTATGTTTATTATTACAAATTTGGTGATACCTTTTTGTATTTCAGAGGTGGGCAGACATTAGCCCAAACTTTGGTGGATTCGCCAGGGGATTATTTTAGGTTATTGATGGCGGACAACGGGAATTTACCCGCCGATTTAGGTGATTTTGAGGCGGCCATTTCGTATTCGCGGGGGGCAGAGGAATGGTTTATGGTCAAGCTTTTATCGCCCCTCGTTTTGTTGGCTTTTGATTCGTATTTGTTAGTGACTTTGTTGATGTCATTAATTTCCTTTTTTGGGGCGTGGAAACTTTTTTTAGTGTTAAAAGATCTGTTGCCCAACCGACAAGGAATGGCATTTTTTGCGGCTTTTTTAATTCCCTCGGCTTTGTTTTGGGGTGGGGGAATTATGAAGGATACGTTTACCTTGGCGGGGATTAATTACGTGATTTATTGCCTCTATTTTTTGGTTTTTAAAGGACAATTTAGTTGGTGGAGATGGGTTGCGGTGATTTTGGTGAGTACGGTGGTTTTTTACTTAAAAGGATACATTATTATTGCCTTTATTCCGAGTTTACTTTTTGGTATTAATGCGGTGTTAAACAGGAAATTTGACACGAAAATTTTGCGCTATGTGTTTGGGGTTTTGTTTTTTGGATTTACGGCGGTGATAGTATATTTTGGACCAACTTTTTTAGCAGAAACTTCGAGTAAATACGCCCTTTCTTCGGTGGAAGGCAGGGTGAAAGGATTCCATACGTGGCATACCGATGTGGGGGGTGCAATTTATAGTTTGGGTGAGATTGAATACACTGCCGTTGGGGTGGTAGAAAAAATTCCAAGTGCTTTAAATGTGACTTTTTTTCGGCCGTATTTGTGGGAATCTGCCAACCCGATGGTGTTAATTGCCGCGGTGGAAAGTTCGTTGGTCTTGATTTTGTTTATCTATTTGCTTTTTAAACTTCGTTTTCGAATTTTTTGGTTGATTCACGAACAACCGATTCTGATAACCTTTGTGGTTTATTGTTTGATTTTTGGTTTTATTGTTGGCTTTACCTCCTATAATTTTGGGGCCTTGGGGCGCTATAAAATTCCGATTTATTCCTTGTTTATTTTTGTGCTTTTGTACTTGTACACCAAAGTAAAAACCCCACAAAGTTATTCACCCAAAAACTTTAAAGGGTGAATGAGTGTGAATTGATTCACGGTTTGTGTTAGCGGGTGAAACGGCAGCTGCCCCCAACTTGTTGGGGGGACTACAGTGGAAGACGCGACCCAGACCGAGCATGAGGACGAAACGCAGTGAAGGAATTGTGGGAGCGTCAGGGGAACACCCTAATAAAAATTAGTCATTTTAGCTTAAACGTTTGATTTATTGCTTTTTTGATTGGCCACTTCGAGGTAAATTTCGCGAAGTTGATGTGCGTAGGTATCCCAGCTAAAGTTGGTGGTGTGCTCGATTTTTGTTTGAGGATTTTTAGGTGCGTGGTAGGCCAAATTGATACCATTGGCGATTTCGTTCACGTCAAAAGGATCGACCAACACAGCAAGTTCGGTGGCGATTTCTTGAGTGGCGCCGTAATTACTGGTAACCACTGGTTTGCCAAACGAAAACGCCTCGAGAATAGGAAATCCGAATCCTTCAAAAAGCGAAGGAAATAGGAATACCGAACAGCCTGCGTAAAGTGCCTTGAGGGTTTCGTTGTTGACTTTTTCCAAGTGCTGAATGTTGGGCGCGTTGAGGTTTAATTGTAAATAATTATGCCCAACCACCACCAATTTTACAGTTGGATTGGTTTGGTTAAATTGGTTGAAGGCTGCGATGACGCGGTGGATGTTTTTATGTTCTCGAATTTGCCCAACAAACAGTATATAAGGTGGTTGAATTTTATGATTGTCCAATTCTTTTGCTACTTGCTCGGCGTTGATTTGGTTAAAATTTGCCTCAAATCCGTTATAAATGCGCACAAATTTGGGCAAGGTTGGATCGATTTTAAAGTTGGCTAAAATTTCGTTTTTTGCACTATCGGAGACAAAGATGACTTTATTAGCCCTTTTTAAGGTTTGTTTTAAGGCAAAATTAAAATAGAGCGATTTTAACCCAAATCGGTCGTCGAATTTTTTGATGTTTTTGGTTGAATTAGCATCGTGAATGGTTGCAACCACGGGAACTTTACCTGTAAAAATTGGAGCATCTAAATGGGGGTAATGGTAGACATCTGGAGCTAATTTTCGGATGATTTTGCCCATGAGGAGGTA
>JADZFJ010000331.1 GCA_020849935.1 Crocinitomix sp.
AGAAAAAAATCTGTGTAAATCTGTGTAAATCCGTGGTGAAAATCAATGTTTGATGGAACGCTGATTACGCTGATCTAATCGAGAAAAAAATCTGTTTAAATCTGTGGTTAAAATCAATGTTGGATGAAACGCTGATAACACTGATTGAATCGAGAAAAAAATCTGTGGAAATCTGTGTAAATCCGTGGTGAAAATAATTAAGTCAATCCAACGTGGATAAAGGAGATTGAGAGAATTTTCGCTGATTTATCGAGGTCTAAATGAAATAGATTTTTGATTGGCAGTTATTGCAAATGCTTTTTGTAGACACTTATTACTACATGAGCGAGAGAGACGTCCTCCTGCGCTGAAGCTTCGGAGGACGCGGTTAAAAAACCAAAAACCCCACTTAGGTAGAAAGTGAGGTTTTCGTTTTGGTTTGTGATTAATGGATGTCTAATTTCAAAAAAGCATATCTAAAGCCCTTATTCAATAGATACTATGAAATTAATCATTGGATATTAATTCAAACAATTCGCTTAAATCTGGGGTGATAATAATTTCAATTCTTCGGTTTTTTGCTTTGTCTAAGGGATCGCTTGGGTGATATTCAGACCGACCTGCTGCGGAGACTCTTTTAGGATCCATTGCGCTATTCGCCAACATAATTTTCACTACTGAAGTTGCTCTTAAAACACTCAATTCCCAATTGTCTTTTGGATGCGAGGTACTCACCAAGGCGTCAACATCGGTATGACCTTCCACCAAAATATCGATGTCTTTTTGCGATTCGAGCACAAGCGCTAAATCGATGATTGCTTTTTTCCCTTCGGCATTAACATCTGTTTTACCGGAAGCAAATAATAATCGAGCTTCCATGCTCACATAAATTTTCCCATCTTTTTCAACGACAGAAATTCCTTTGTCTGAAAACCCTCTTAGTGCCGACGAAATTTTGTCTTTTAAAAGCCGTGTTGCCTCATCTTTGTTTCGCAACATACTTTCCAATTCGTTGATGCGCTCTTCTTTTAAAAGAATCGCACGCTCACGCGAATTTAATTCCTTCTCTAATTTATTTAACCGATCTTCTTTTTGTTGTAAATCGATTCTTGTTGCTTCTAAATCTTGAATCAGTGTCGCATTTTCGCTCGAACCAGATTTAAGAACTGCATTGTATTTATTTTCTAAAACCGAATTTAATTGTTTCGCTTTTTCTAAATCCACGATTGTTTGGCGATACTTATCTCCAAGTTTGGAAGAATCGGCACGCAAAAGATTTAGATCCGATTTCAGAACATCCATTTGAACATTCAATTCTTTTACTTGATTTTCGTAATCGATGGCTTTGGTTTTATATTCAGCCTGTTCTGTTTGACATTTTTTATAATTAGCCTCTAAATCACGGTACTTTTTAATTGGAACACAGCCCAAAAAAAACATCACTAGTGCCAACCAACTTATCTTCTTCATTTCCTCAATTTTGTCTATGTACAAAGATGGAAAAAAATGGGGCTTTTGCACCTGATCCAAACGAGAGTTATGAACACCAAATTTTTGATTAAATCGCCCGAAAATAGTTGAATTTACGCGTGTACAAACATTGATAAAACACTTTTATTCATCCACCAAAACAAATTTTCCTGTTTCTATTAAATCTCCAAATTCATTGTGAATTGAATAAATATAAATTCCTGAACTTAGACCTAGTGGAACGTTGAGATAACTTAAAAAATCACTTTGTAAATAAACGGTCTTACCATCTGATGAGACAATAGAAAAGGTCAGCCCTTTTTCGTCTAAATAATCTCGTGGAATGATATACCCATCATTATCAATAAAAGGAGCGGTTGAAAACAATGTTCCTTGTTGATCATTATCCAACTGTTGAATAGGAAATTCGAATAAATATAACCCCGATTGTCGATCGGCAATTAAAATTTGATTGTCTTCAGGAAAAACATATACCCCCCATGCCCCATTTAAGCGATATTTAGTGTCTTTTAAAAAGGTATCATACGCACCAATTTCTTTGATGGGAGATTTACTGATGTCAAAGATGCGCAAACCTTCATTGTAATAGGATATAAAGGCCAAATGATCCAATAAAAAGACATTGTGCGGAATATATTCAACATAATCTTTTGTGCCAAATGTTTCTGTAATTGAAATGGTTGCGAGTGATTCCAAGGTGCATAATTTTACCTTTGTCCCTTTTGTTTCATCAATAAAAACATATTTATCGCCATTTGGTGAAAGCCAACCACTGTGATTATAGCCTTGGGTGGGATAAAAATCTAAAATCCCTAATTCGATTGGTTCAGCACCGCTAAAATCATAAATCCTTAACCCGTCAAACGCACAATTTAAAAAAGCGGTGTCATTTCTAACATAACAATCGTGGACATACCCAACTTCGGAATAGACATACTCCAAACTTGGGTTAGTTGGTTCTGAAATGTCCAAAATCTGCATACCCACATTATTTGGTCCGCAGGCATATAATTTTGCTTTGGCGGTATCGATATAAATGGTATGGCAGATTTGAAAAAATTCATCTGAATCATACACCTTACTCACGGAATCTGGGAGATAAGAAAAATCAAAAATTTGCAAACTCGCTGTGCCTTCATCATTTACTCCGTACAAATAATTTTGATATACCGCAAAATCGCGATGTTCGACATAAGGACTTTGAAATTTCCCAGGTTCAAAATCGACTAATTTTAGCTCATCTTTAGTTACTTCAAAAAAGTGTGTTCCTGCATTTGATCCAATTACACAGTAATTTCTGTCTTCAAACGCAAACCCCCAAACGTCATTAAAAACTGCTTCTTCGAGACCTTTTTCAAGGGTGGTATCGTTCCAATTGTCCAATAAAATAACGTTTTTCTGGTTTTGTCCCACCAACCAATTTGCACTCAAAAAAATGCCGATATATAAAATGGTTTTCAACGTTTCGTTTTTACAAAAATAGCCACATTTGACCTGATAAACGCGATAATGAATCATTTAATATTGCCTTTGGATAGGTAACTGGCTTTGATTTTTCGAATTTGAGTAAGGAGATTGGGGAAGCTGCAACAAATCAACCAATTTTCGTTTAATTTTATCGGGTTAAAAATCAACTTTTTGAATGAGAATTCGAAATTTCTTAAATACTGTTAATTTCAAGAGAATATCAACGAAAATATCGGCAATATCTAAAAATAAACTATCTTCGCAGACCTAGGATAAATTTGAAAAACTTAGTTATCATACCGACCTATAATGAGAAAGAGAACATTGAAAAAATGATTCGAAAGGTATTTTCGCTGAGTGAAAAATTCGACATTTTAATTGTTGACGATGGTTCGCCAGACGGGACCGCCAACATTGTAAAAAATCTACAAACCGAATTTCCAGAAAATTTACACATTGAAGAACGTGCTGGGAAACTTGGTTTAGGCACAGCTTATTTGCATGGATTTAGATGGGGATTGGAAAGAGGTTATGCGCATTTAATTGAAATGGATGCCGATTTTTCACACAATCCAGATGATTTAGTACGGTTGTTAGACGCTTGTAAAAATGGTGCTGATTTGGCCATTGGTTCGCGCTATGTAAAAGGCGGAAAAGTAGCCAATTGGGATAAAAAAAGATTGTTACTTTCTTATTTTGC
>JADZFJ010000332.1 GCA_020849935.1 Crocinitomix sp.
ATTTTTGGCTGCCAATTATAGGATTCAGTGTTTTGATGGCATGTGGATCAAAAGTTGAGCCAGCGATTGAGGAAACGCAATCTGAAAAAGAAGAAATTCAATCGATTAAGTATGAAACCCATGGCGAATTTGATATGGGGATTTTAGAAGGGCGAATTTACACGAATTCGTATTTCGGATTTATGGTTAAAATTGACAGTGATTGGGACATTCTTTTGCCTGCGGAAACATCGACTGAGATAATAGACAGTGTGGCAAAAGTTCAAGGTGCCGAAAATTACAATCAATTGCTCAAAATTCAGCAAAAAGGACGAATTCCATTGATTTCGATTATGGCTGAGCATTTGGCACCGATTCCAAATGTTACCAATGCGCTCGAATATCTCCAATACACGGACTCGTATATTCAAGAAACGCATCAAGAAGGTTATCCGCGTTATATCAGTCATTCGATTATAGAAAGTTTGGTAGGAGACAAACCTTTTCTGATGCAGACTTTTACGGTTGAATATGCAACTGAAACTCAAATTCAGCGGAATTACTGCGCACAATTTGGGGAGTATATTTTAACCATTATCACCCATTATGCAACTCAAAGTGAACTTAATAAAGTGAATTTTATTTTAGAGCATATTTTGTGGAGTGCATCGTAATGATTTATTGAGCCAAACCAACGCCTTGGGCCATTAATATGGCTAAAAGTGGAATAATTAAGACGATTAAAATTTCACTTATCACAATTCCTTTAATAAGCGAAAACCTTGGGATTTCTATACTTGTTTCGGTAGATTTTTTCAGTTTTTTGTTCAACTTTAAAAAAAGCACAGTTGGATAAATTGACAATAAACCAACTAAAATGAACAAGGAAAATTTTAAGATAAAAACCCAGTTGGCGAAATAATACGCATCCCCTTTTCCAAAATAAAAGACCCTTAAAAGTCCTGTCGTTACCAAAACCACCGATGATATTCCATAAATTCCATCTACGAGGGTCAGTTTCTTTAATTGGTCTTTTAAGATGATTTGTTTAATCAAGAATAACTCAACGAATAAAGAGCCCGTCAAAAAAATTATTGACAAATAATGCAGATACGTGATAAGGTAATTTGACCACATTTTTTTGGAATCGATTAATTAAACTTATTTGGCAATAATCTCATAAACAGAGTGCATTTTAATTTTGGAATAAGTTGAAACTTGCGTGGTGTCGGTGATTACACCTGAATCCCACAAAGCATCTAAATTGACATCTATTTTGGCTTGTTTCACGCATTGATTTTCAAGGTCAAAATATAGGATCGAGGTGCCTTTGGCTAAAAATTTATAACTAGCCGATTCATTTTGAGGTACTAATTCTTCATCAAATAAAATTTCACCTGTCAATACGGCACATTCAACTGAATCTTTCGTTTCGATGTGGCTAAATTTCATTCGATTAACACCCTTTGTTTGGTAAACCGAATCTGGGGTATTAAATGGAAAAATTAGAGCAACCTCATCGGTGGCGCCAACTTTTAAATCCTTTTTTGGAAGTGCCAATAAAATATCGAATATGGCATCGGCATTACTATTTTTGAATTTACCGTGTTTGTCCATTTTTTGTAAATCGACATCTGGAATTATTTGATCGATTTTTTGGCCATTCATAGTGACCGAAGCATTAGACATCGTTAAATTTGCCCATTCGGTGCTATCGGTCGTGATCAGTAAATCAAAATTTACAACCGAATTGATCATGGTTGGTGTGATGGAGTCTCTTGAAAAAATCGCTTCTGAATCGATAATTTGTGAGTAGGTATAATCGTAGGATTTGTCTTTATTAAAATCCCATTCTAAAACATTTTCTTTGGCTTCTTCAGTACAAGCCACCAAGGTTAAAAATAAGATTCCAATAAGTAAGTAAGTTGTTTTCATGTCGATTTAACTAAATATTCGTGAAAAGTAGGTATTTATTTTTAATTCTCTTCTTGATGAATGATTTTCACGCGACCTACCTCGCCCGTATCCAACATGACTTTGATTCCATGTGGATGTGTGGGCGAATTGGTTAAAATTCTTTTTACGGTTCCTTCGGTTAATGTTCCTGACCCTTGATCCTCTTTTAAAACGATGGACACAAAGTCGCCAATTTTAACATTTTTTCTTGTCTGTCCGTTCATGTGTTATTTTAGTTGAAGTCGGCTAAAATTAATTCTTTTTTGTCGAAAAATGAGGATAATGATTGGGTGAAGTGCGATTAGAAATGTTCTGATTTAATTTCGCTTATCTTTGCAGCAAATGCAGAAAAACATGATGACCTTTAAAGAGCTTGGTATTCATTCGGATTTAATTAAAGGGCTAACGGAGCTGTCGAGTATAAACCCTACCGAAATTCAATTGGAAGCAATTCCGATTTTGATGAAACAGTCGACCGACTTGGTAGCGAAAGCACAAACAGGCACTGGAAAAACAGCGGCTTATGGTTTGCCCTTGCTTGAAAAAGTAGATAAAAATAAAAAAGTAGTGCAAGGGTTAATATTATGTCCAACGCGCGAATTAGGACAGCAAATTGCTAAACAACTCTTTAAATTCACGAAATATACCAAACCAGTTTTTACTGAATCCGTGTATGGAGGCGCACGCATTGATGAACAAATTAAAAACTTAAAACGTCCTACGCATATTATTGTTGCTACCCCCGGAAGATTGATTGATTTGGTAAAAAAAGATGCCGTTGATTTATCCAACGTTCACACCATTATTTTGGATTAGGCTGATGAAATGTTGAGCATGGGTTTCAAGGATGAATTGGACGAAATTTTGAGTTTGTTAAAACGGGTTGAAAATAAATGGCTTTTTTCAGCGACCATGCCGCAAGGAATTAATCAAATCGTGAACAACCATTTATCGCCCGATGCCGCGCGAATTGACATTAAAGGCAAAAATGGGGTAAATAAAAATGTTGTCCACCAATTTTTAATTTGTTCGCCCGAAGAAAAGAGTCAGATTTTATTGCAGTTTTTGAATACCATGCGGGCCGAACAAGGAATTGTTTTTTGTAAAACGAAAGAAACGGTAAAATCCTTGGTACTTGAACTAAGTGCGAAAAAAATTAAGGTGGATTGTATTCACGGTGATCTTTTGCAAAAAGAACGGGACAAGGCCATGCGGAATTTTATGAATAAAAACGTGGCGATTTTAGTGGCTACGGATATTGCGGCGAGAGGAATTGATGTTCAAAATTTGGCCTATGTAGTTCACTTTGAAATGCCAAGTTCGGATGAATATTATACCCATCGAAGCGGTCGAACTGGACGCGGCGGAAAATCTGGTGTGTCGATTAGTTTGGTGACCACCAAAGAAATGAAGCAGATTAGGGTTTTGGAAACTAAATTAGGGATTAATTTTAACCAAATTCGTAAAATGAAATAAGCTAAGGACTTAGCTTAAGGAATAAAATACGGATCGTACATTTTGTCCGCATTAAATTTAATTTCTAAAACGTGACATTGTTCTTCTAAAGGTACAATTATCACCGATTTTACTATTTTTTTCAGGCGTTTTGCGGTCGTTTTGGTTGATTTAATCCAGAAATCTCCGTCTAATTTTCCGTAGGCTAAAATGACTTTTAAATGGTTCCATTTTTCGGTGGGTTGGATGTTTTCCGGTAAATAACCAGGAGCCACAATTATTCCCTCAAACCTGTCTGGAAAAGCCGCCACAAAATTAAAAGCCGCTACTCCACCGTTGGAGGTACCACCAATTAACCAAGTGGGAGACAACCTAAATTTTTCGTTGATAGCAGCTAAAAGTGAATTAATTTCTTCGGATGTATAGTTTTTGAAATTATTGGAATCTGATTGCGCCACGGGTAAAATGGTGAAATAATCTTTAAAATAACCACTTCTAAACCAAGCGGCGTATGAATAATTAACCACCGGCAATAATTGATTACCTCCTGACAAACCTAAAAAACATTTGTATTCCTTTTCTGGATTATAATTAGCTGGGTAGACCACCCTGCACATAAAAGTGTCTTTTTCAGATTCTATGATTATTGTTTCGAGTTCATTTAAGATTTCGGAAGGTATGCCTGAATCTTGGGCTCTTCCGACCATTGAAAAAATAAATCCTATTAAAACTAACAACCGAATCATACTGTGCAATTTCTTAAAACGAATCTAAAGTAAGGAATTATTCGAAAATAGTTTTCATTCCATTTTAAATGAGGTAGCCAATTTTTCTGTTTTTCGAAAAGATGACTTTTTAAATTGATTTTAGATTTGTTTGTTACGAGGATCTTTTTTGCAAAAGCGATTAGTTCGGAGCATTATTTATTTTAAAGGTCCTCATGAATTCA
>JADZFJ010000333.1 GCA_020849935.1 Crocinitomix sp.
AAAATGACGAAAATAAATCGATATTTACACAGCAATAAGAAATTATGCAACGATTAACACCAGCCGAAGAACAAGTAATGTTAAGATTGTGGGGACTTGGAGAAGCAACGATCAAAGATATTATTCAATTTTATCCACTTCCAAAACCTGCTTATAATACAACCTCTACTATTGTCCGGATTTTAGAAAGAAAGGGATTTATTGACCATAAAAAAAAGGGGAAAGGCTTTGTTTATCTCCCAAAAATCAGCAAAGACAATTACCGAGATTCGTTAGCAGATTGGTTATTAAATAATTATTTTGATTGTTCGAACCAAGCGGCGATTAATCATTTTAACAAAATCAAACGATTGGACGAATTGCTCTAAATTAAATTAGGCGGATGGGAACCACTTTTCGCGTAAACGTAGGATTGGCATCTCAAAAAAGCGATACGACAGGTAACTTGTGAGCACAGTTGCGGTAAATACGATACTTATGAAGTATAAATAATCTGACCAATTGTCCAATTCGACCTTATAATCGAGACAAATTTTATAGAAAACATGGAGCCATATAATGTGGTAAACATATAAACCATAACTAATCCTTCCTAACCAAGCAAAAATTGAATTATTAGAAATTTTCAGCTTACTTTCTTGGGGTATAAATACCAATAAAAGTCCTGTAAACATGAGTGAATAAATAGTGTATTGGAATACGTATAGAAACCAAGTGTCGTGACCGAAAATTGATTTTTGAAAGAGCAAAATAATCGCAACCAAAACCAAGTATAACAACCGAAAAACTAAGGGAATATTAAGAACAAATTGATTTACTTTATCATAATTTAAAGCGACAAAATAACCCAATAATCCACTGATGGCAAAATAATCTAAATTGGTAAAAAGGTCATTGTTAACGACATTTTCTGTATGATAAATATCTCCATGAAAAGCCCTAAGAACCCATGCTAAAACGACCGATGAGATAAGAAATATGGGCATCAATTTTCGTTTTAAGAAAAAGAAAACAATCATCCAAATCAGGTAAAAATGTTCTTCGATACACAAAGACCAAAAAACGGATAAGGGAGTTGTTCTAGGCCCTCCATCCATCAAAATGGATTTATAATTTTCGGTAAAGGTTAACGAAAATCGCCAATCGGGAACATAGCCTCCCCCATTCATATAAAACCCGATATTTTCGGCAAAATTTGGTGGAATAAACAAAGCAATCAACACCAAAAAATAAAAAAGTGGCCAAATTCGAAAGGCACGGCGTAAAAAAAATCGTTTTAAATTAATGGTGTCCGTTTGAATTTTTTCGTGGGTAAGAATATAGGTAATTAAAAATCCACTTAACACGAAGAAAAAACTTACGCCAACTCCACCACCGTGCCGAATATGATCTGAATACCAAGCTTTAAAAGGCTCGCTTTCTCTGACAAAAACAAAAGGAACATGAAAAATAAAAACTTTAAAAAAAGCAAAAAACCGAAATGCATCAAAGGTGTGGAAATGAATTTTCGATGACATTCCCTAAAATTTATTCAGTTTCTTCTGGATCCGCTTCAAATTTTTCAATACATAAGCCTATGTCCACTACCTCTTTTAACTCCTCTTCGCGCATGGCATGTTGCAATTTAAAGGTATATTTTCCTTGTTTAGAAAATCGTCCACCCGCAGCAATTGGCCCTTTAAATTCGACAATTGTACCTGTGTTTTCTCCAAGCCATTTCCCATCAGGTTCGGCCAATAAAAACTCCAAGGTGTCTTTGTGTGATGATCCATCCGGATACTCAGAATACAAAAAAACATAGAGATTACTGTAAGAATAATCCACGGTAGTTCTTAGATTCACCGAAATGAGCATGGGAGAAATCGTATCTTCGACCTCAAATGAAAAAGTTTTGATGTCATCACTTTACCACGTATTATTTTCGATCGCTTGATTTTCCTCAAATATTTTATCATCGCCACAGGCTATCAGGCCTTGCATTAATACACCAATAAACAGTAAAACGAAACTTCTTTTCATGCTTTTATTTATTAATGGACGTTTCAATTGGTTCCTTCAGTTGGTGCTGAATTTTCGGCGCCTGAAGCGTTTGAATTTTGTTTTTTACGGTTGCGGTTTCGGTTTTTATTTTTATTCCGATTTTTATTTGGTGTTGGCTTATCGCCAGCAACTCCCTCCACATTGGTTGGTGGCGTAGGAACTTTTTCTGCTCCTGTTGCCACGGGTTTATTGTTAGGTACCTTATTTTTATTTGGTCGGTTTTGTTGATTTCCTTGTGGTTTAACCCCTTCGCCCGTTTGGTTATTTTGTGGTTTATTTTGATTTGTTGGTTTAGGGCGATTTACTTGTCCTTGATTGCCATTATTTTGCGGTCCGTTTGGTTTTGGACGGTTGGCTTGATTAGGATTTGTATTGTTTTGTGGAACCGAAGGTTTGTTTTTATTCTTTTTGTTTTTGCTCTTTTTAAAGACATGCTCGAATCGGTTCAAATCATCTTGACCAACAACATCCGTATAATCTGGCACCACCACCTCTTCTTTGATCATAAAATCTTTCAGATCGCTTGGCACTTCTCCCGCCTTGTTCATTCGAATTATTTCAGCAACTCTTTCTGGCATTAACGGAATAAAGGTAGAACCACCCCCACTCGTTTTATCCTCTTGAATATACCACATTAACTCTTTAAAAACGTCTGTCTTAATATGAAAAGCAAACCCTTTTTCCGTTTTTAAGCGAATGTCAGATCGAGGAAATTTTTTAAGGGCATCTAAATACGAATCTAATTCATAATTCAGGCAACATTTTAATTTACCACATTGTCCCGCCAATTTTTCTGGATTTAAAGAAAGTTGCTGATAACGGGCGGATGCGGTAGAAACTGATCTAAAATCGGTTAACCAAGTAGAACAACACAATTCGCGGCCACAAGAACCAATTCCACCCAAACGAGCGGCTTCTTGTCTTACCCCAATCTGTTTCATTTCAATTTTTAGTTTGAATTCGTCTGCCAAACCTCTAATCAATTGCCTAAAATCAACACGGTCTTCGGCCGTATAATAAAAAGTTGCTTTGGTGCCATCGCCTTGATATTCGACATCAGAAATTTTCATATCTAAGGCAAATTCAGAAGCAAATCTTCTTGAGGCAAACATGGTTTCAGATTCCAAACCACGGTATTCCTTCCATTTTTCAATTTCTTCGGAGGTTGCTTTGCGGAGAATAGACCTTGCTTCGTGTGCTTTAAAATTTTGTGTTTTTTTACGCACTTGAATACGCGCCAATTCACCAACTACCGACACAATTCCAATGTCAAACCCCGGATTTGCATCCACGGCAATAACATCTCCAACGTGCAATTGAATTCCTTTGATATTTCGGTAAAACCCTTTTCGGCTATTTTTAAAACGAACTTCTACAATGTCATAAACGCTTTGACCATTTGGCAAATCTATGTCCGCCAACCAATCAAAAACAGATAATTTTCCACAACTGCCTGAACCACAAGAACCGTTGCTTTTGCAACCATTTGGCACACCACTTTCACTCGAACAATTACTACATCCCATTTCCTACTAGATAAATTATCAACGTGTAAAGTTAATGCTTTCAATTAATTTTAACCTCAGTTCGATTTTAAATTTCATTCAGATCGCTTAGAAAAGCTTGAGTTTGAGAAAAAGCAACGAAGTAATAGCAGGCTATTTCGAGTTGTTTTGACGAAAAAATCATGTTTTTCTATGCGAAAATACGCTTAACATTAGTTTAATTAGATTGTTAATCTTAATTATCAATCGCGTAAATCCAAAGAAACGGGCTTAGTCAAATTTTAATACTCATCTGGATGGTAATTTAGAGTCGAACTGAGGTTTTTAACTAGAAATTGATTCTTTCTATTTTAACAGGTTGGTTTTGATAAATAGAAATCAACAATAAATTATCCTCTTCACCACTGCCCATACCACTTCCATAAAAATGAAAATTTTTATAATGATCCTCATAGTAACTTTCGATTAGGGTATCAACGCCTAAATCTCCCGCAAAAAAGTAAATCTCCTTTTCCAAATTTTGAAGTTTTTGAAATCCAGACGACCAAAAATCAGGCGCTCCTTCAAAAAGGGCATAGGAATTTGGTCGAATCGAATCTAAATCAAACGATTGGGGGGTATTTTTTAACCACCATAGTTGATGGGTAAACACCATAATTTGATTCATTGAATCGGGTAATTGAGAAATTGTTTCCTCGACAAAATTTGTTTGAACGGAATCTAATCCCCAACCTGGCACCGAAGTATTTAAGATGAGCATTAAAACATTTCCCTGTGTAATCGCTAGGTGATTTTCAGGTTGAATTTGTTGATCCAAATAAAGCGAAAGATCGTGATTTCCTCGGGCTATTTTCCAATTTTTGACCTTTAATTTATCCAATTCCTCCTTCACGCGGTCCCAAATTTCTGGCAAGGTGTCCTTCACCACATCCCCTGTCAAAATTAGCTGATCGATAGAATTCTCCTGGGTCAAACTATCCATGATTTTAATGAACTTCGGATACAATGATTGGGTATAATTTTCTGGATGTCCATAGGCATGTCCAGCCACTACACATTGAAAAACAGGTTTTTCTATCGGTTCA
>JADZFJ010000334.1 GCA_020849935.1 Crocinitomix sp.
TAACTTTGATTATTTAAATAAAGTTATTCCTGAATGGAAGCATTAAGAGTTGAGAATATCGTAAAACAATATGCCAATCACCGTGCTTTGTCGGACATTTCGTTGCGGACAGAAAAAGGCGAGATATTTGGTTTATTGGGACCAAATGGAGCGGGTAAAACAACCTTGATTCGTATTATTAATCAAATTATTGGACCCGATTCCGGAAAAGTTTTTTTAAACGGAAAACCATTGCAGCGAGATGATATTTCCAAAATTGGTTATTTGCCCGAAGAACGTGGTTTGTACAAAAAAATGAAAGTCTACGACCAAGTCCTTTATTTTGCGCAGTTAAAAGGAATGGGGAAAAAGGAAGCCAAACGTAAAATTGACGAATGGTTTGAAAAATTCGAAATAACCTCTTGGTACGGCAAAAAAGTTGAGGAATTGTCGAAAGGAATGGCGCAAAAAATTCAATTTATTATCACGGTTTTACACGAGCCTGAATTGATTATTTTAGATGAGCCTTTTAGCGGATTTGATCCCATTAATGCACAGATTATTCGGAATGAGATTTTAGATTTAAAGAAAAAAGGATGTTCGATTTTGCTTTCAACGCACAATATGAACAGTGTCGAAGAAATCTGCGATTCGATTGCGTTGATGAATAAATCAGAGCTGATTTTAAACGGAAAATTAGCAACAATCAAAGAAGAATATCGCTCGAATGTCTACGCCATTCAATTCAAAGGAATGTTATTTGGATTTGCCAATGCGCTTTTTGCCGATTTCAGCCTCGAACATTCGTACCAAATCGACAAAGAAAGAGCAGTGGCACATGTTAAATTGTTAAAAGGGAATACCCTCAATGATTTATTGCGAACCGTGATGCCAATCGTGAAAATTGAATCCTTAAACGAAGTAATGCCTTCAATGAACGATATTTTTATTCAAGCTGTACAAGGAGCGAAAGGAGGTAATGATGAGTAAAATTTCGCTAATCATTAAACGTGAATATTCTTCGCGGGTGATGAAAAAATCGTTCTTAGTGGTCACCATTCTCGTACCACTTTTAATTGCTGGTCTTGGTTTTCTTGCCATGTGGATGAGTGTCGAAGAAACTAAACAAGTGCGGGTATTGGTTATTGATCCGGCCAATTTATGTGGCGGTAAAATTTATGTTGGAAACGATCCCAATCCTCCGGTAAAATTCTATTTTCAAGAAAAGGAAGTCTTGCCAGATGATTTTCAAAATAGAGAAGACCTGCAATCGTACGATATTTTATTGGGGATAGATGCAAAAGTGATCACCAATAAACACATCAAAGCATTTTACCGAGAAAAGCCAAGCGCCCGTGTCGAATACTATATCCGAAATAAAATTGAATTGCGGATGGAGGAATAGTTTGCCATGGATCGTGGGATTAGTTTGAATGAATACCGAATTATTCGACAAGAGTTTAATTTTATTCTCGAAAATATCGACCCATTAAAAGATGATACCGAAATTATGTATGCGCAAGGGGTTGGATTTGTTTTTTCGATCTTCATTTTTATTTTTATTCTGATTTATTCCAGTCAAGTAATGCGCGGCGTAATCGAAGAAAAAACTAGTCGTGTGGTTGAAATTTTGGTGTCGTCGGTGAAACCAGTGCAGTTGATGTTGGGGAAAATAATCGGAATTGGTTTAGTCGGGTTGACACAATTTGCCATTTGGATTGTTTTAATAACGCTCGCTTTATTTTTAATGCGAAGTTTTGTTTTTCAAGACATTCTCGATCCATCAACCTTAGCTGATGCAATGGGGCCTTTGGATGGAATGAGCAACAATGTGCAATCAACCATCTTAAAGGACAGTGATTTAATTTATATTATTTACAATGGCATCCCTTGGGCAACTTTATTGACCTTTTTTGTCTTGTATTTTGTGGGTGGATATCTTTTGTATGGTGGATTATTTGCAGTAATTGGTTCGGCGGTGGATTCTGAAACGGATTCTCAACAAGTAATGATTCCGGTGATGTTGCCTTTGTTATTTTCGTATGTGATTGGTATTATGGTGATATTTAATCCGGGTGGTCCGGCAGCGTTGTGGTTTTCACAAATTCCGTTTTCATCGCCAATTATTATGCTCCAGCGAATTGCAGCGGGAACAGTTGGCGTTTGGGAAGTATTTTTATCACTTGGTTTGTTGACATTGACTTTTGTCGTAATTTTATACGGAGCAGCCAAAGTGTACCGAACAGGAATTTTAATGTACGGCAAAAAAGCAACTTGGCGCGAAATAATTAAATGGCTGAGGTACTAAAATTATCGCTTTGAAAAGAATCGCAATTATCGATTTAGGCACAAATACATTTAACTTGTTGATTATTGACAAGTCGGATAATGATTATTCTAAAGTGTATGAAACGAAAGTGGGCGTAGGCCTTGGTTTTGGTGGAATCAATAAAAACATCATTCAAGAAAATGCTTTGCTGCGAGGATTAGATACCTTGAAAATCTACAAACAAAAATGCGATGAACTAAAAGTCGATTCAATTTTTGCTTTTGGAACATCTGCCTTGCGAAATGCCGAAAACAGAGAAGATTTTCTGACCCGTGCTAAATTGGAAGCGAATATTGATATTGAAGTTATTTCAGGAAAACGTGAAGCCGAATTAATTTACAAAGGAGTGATTCATCGGTTAGATGACATCGGCGCTTTTATGGTCATGGATATTGGCGGTGGAAGTACCGAATTTGTAGTCGGAGATATTAACCAAGTTCATGAAGTAGAAAGTTTTGAAATTGGGGTAGCTCGGATTTATCAACTGTTTGATTTTTCAGATCCTTTTTCAATTCAAGATGCCCAGCAAATTGAAGCTTATTTAGATTCAAAAGTCGGCGATTTTTTTGATACCATTCAGATTCAACAATTAGTTGGCTCAAGTGGTTCTTTCGAGACGTTTTACCAATTGATTTTTGATTTGCGCAAACCGTTAACCGACTATGTTGAATTGGAAAAAGCTGCATTAATGGAGACCTTGGATCAAATCATTCACTCCACCCAAGCAGAAAGGGATGCAGATGAACGAATCATCCTAATTCGTAAAAAAATGATTCCCATTGCCGCTGTTAAAATTCGGTGGATCATTCGTAAATTAGCCATTGAAAAAATCATTGTTTCACCTTATGCGTTAAAAGAAGGTGTATTAAAAGAAATTATTTTTTAAATTTATTAAAATCAATTAATTATGCACGATTCATTTAGTCTTTTACCACCTTATTCTCGGGTGTGGATTTTCCAAACAGATCGGTTTTTAACTGATTCCGAATGTCGTGAAATTCAACTTCGGTTAAACGAATTTATACCCAATTGGGCTTCGCATGGTAATGGTTTAAATGGTGGATTTAAATTGGAAAAAAATCTTTTTGTGATCGTTGGGGTGGATGAGTCTCAATCCATGGCTAGTGGCTGTTCAATTGATAGTTTAACGCGAGTAATTAAAGAATTAGGAATGTCTTTAAATGTCGATTTTTTTAATCGATTAGCCATTGCTTACGAAAATCAACAAGGAAAACTCGAAATCGTTTCAATGACAGCTTTCAAAGCTTTAATTAATTCAAATCAAGTAAATTACGATACGATTGTCTTTAATAATTTGGTCGCTTCGAAAGAAGAATTTGATCAAAAATGGCGAACAAATGTTGGGCAAAGTTGGCACGCTAATTTATTTCAGTTGGCATGAGGAAATTGATTGGACTTTTCCTTTTATTCGTTTCGATGACCGTTATTGGTCAATCGGAAGTGGTCGACCTAAAAAATTTCAAGGCAGATGTCTTAAATCAAGCCTTAATCGATGAGGTCAACGCCTTGCGAAAACGTAAAAGACTCGATTCGTTGACCAACGATGTGATTTTGGAAAAGGCGGCTTTGGATCAAGCGCAATACATGGCGGCTGAACAAGAATTAGGGCATGGACAAAAAAGTAAACTCAAAGGTTCTCCCTATAAACGAGTCTTGTTTTATGGTGGCTCACATAATTTAATTGGTGAAAATGTCCTTTCTTATAATTTGGAAAGCGAGCTAAAAAAGTCTAAAAACAAACTCACTTACCAGCGCTTGGCGAAAGATCTCATCGACCAATGGGAAAAATCTAAACCACACTATGAAAATTTAATTGAACCAGATTATACTCAAATTGCGCACCAATTTGCCATTAAAGATGGGGTGCTTTTTGCCTGCCAAGTTTTTGGATCCAAACCCTTTGTTGAAAAATATGAATTCGTGGAAGGTGAACCGATTTCTATAAAAGATGGTTTGGAATGTTCTAATTGTAAACAGGTGAAGAAAAAAATCTACGATGGCGATGTCACCTTGGGTTGGTACACTGTCTCAAACGATTCGATTTATTATTGGAACCTGCGTCGCTATCAAAAAAATTATTTCTACAACAAAAAGAAAGATAAATACCGCGTTTCCTATTCAAAAGATAACCTCAAACAAATTTTTTCTGCCAATGGTGTCCTAACCTTTGATTTACTTCATTATGAACAATTTGATTGCAACGGAAAAACTAGTTTTCA
>JADZFJ010000335.1 GCA_020849935.1 Crocinitomix sp.
AGAGTTTTAAGGTCGAATACCCCTGAAAAGTCTGATTAATTGCATAATCCAATTGAATGTTTAATGGATTTTTTAAACTCGTTGCACTGTACGTACTATTGCCCTTGTAGGTCACTCCAACACTGTCGTAAAATTGACCGTTAATCGTACAGGTACCAATCAATCGCTGGTCTAAATCTGCCGCGTAATAGTCGTCCATTAATTCGTCCCAATTAGAAACTGGGAATTCCAACTCCACCAAGGTTATGGACGAAACATCGTATAAACTTTGCCCAAAAGCAGTAGCCATTAGGGAGGAAAAAAGTGCTAAAGCAACTGTTTTTTTCATAATTAAATAATTCTTAAATCTAAGTTAAATTAAAAATTTAAATCGGCACACAAAAACTGTTAGACGCCACTAATAGGCAAAGGTTTAATCGAGGATAAAAATAAGATAATTTGACAACTTCGGTTTTCATTTACTGAGTTAAATTGGTCTTAAATTAATACGTGAGTCGCAGCTATAGCATCCCGTAAACGAGGTTCAACCTGAGCTGTATCGGCAAAAAACATCCATTTAGCACAACTATTTTTAACCTCATCAATTAAGTCGTTTGCTCGTTTAATATTCATTAATTTCCCAACTTCCAACAAATCATCCCGAGTAATATTTTTTCTTTTCCCATTTATGCTCAAAGCATGTTGGCTTACCCATTGGCTATCTGGTCGATAAGCATGGCAAACATCATAAGCCGGCGACAAACTCCATTCCCCTTTTTGATTCATCATAAAGGAAAAATTTTTGGTGTGGTCATCGCAATTCCTTGACAAGACATTAAAAACCATTCGGCGATACATTTCTTGTGCTTCGGGATAAGAGAGGTTTAACATCCGCATTGTTTCAAACAACTCTTCATAACTATAAAGCATCACCTCGTTAAAATCAAAATGGTTGATTGCACAAAAAGTTTGGATGTGAATTTTTTCCTTGCCTCCTACCCGATCAAACCTTTTTGTCATAAAATGTGCCCTCCCATTTTCTTCCAGAATCCGAGATTCCATCATGTGAATCCCAGCATCCAATGCCATTAAATAGTAGGCCATTTCAACCCTTCCATACCCGTGCGAGGCGCCAAATTGCGTATCCGTTACTCCATCAAATTTAATCATCCAATGTTCAAACCCATTCAGCGCATTTGTTTGACCACTTCTTACCTCGCCTGTTTTCTCGTTGTATGCAATCAGTGCTTTTGCCCTTGCCCCACCCGCAGACGAACCAATTTTTAGAATGTCTAACAAGGCTTTTTCTTCTTCGTGTGTTAAATCCGTTTCAAAGTCCTTTTTCCCCATCAAAATTTGCTCTGCAATTTGAACCAATTCATTCATTTCAATTTTTGTCGAACCGCTGGAGGCTTTTGGTTCTTCTGGGGAAAATTCTAATGCTCCCATCCCTCTTTTACCAATAAAACAGAGCAATTCGACAGGATTTAAACTGTTGGTCGAACGGCCATTTCGCAACAACCAGGTATTAATTAAGGCATTTCCGTATTTGTCGGGTAAAATATCTGCCAACAAACCGGGCAGCCCTTTAAATGTGGAGAGATTTCTATTTTCTTGAAATTCGTAGATCACATCCCCCTTCTCCAACGGCATTAAAAGAGGAGACAAATCAAGGCCTGAGACAAGAAACTCCTTCTCGTATTGGAATGCACCAAGCCGCGTTTCACTGTTCCATGAAACGGCACCTACACGTTGTCCCCACAGGGTTATAAAAGCACTTGTCACCATTACCAATCCGATTTTTTCTTGGGAGGAGCCTCGTTATTGCCCTTTTTATTTTTGGCTCTTTTTCGGAGTTTCATTTCCATTTCGGCTAATTGGATAGGGCTAATTTGCGGCCGATAATCAAAGGAATCAAAAATGTAGAGTTTGTTTAAAATACGCAGCACTTGAATAAGTGTCAGCAATTGACAACGCCTACCTAATTCTAAATCAGATAAGGTTGTACGATTGATACCAGCTTTTGTCGCCAACTGTTGTTGCGTAATATTTTGCTGGAGCCGATGCTGCTTTATGAAATTTCCTATCAATTTTATAATTGCATCGTCGCTTCTTTTTATTTTATATATGCTGTTTTCTTCCGTCATTATGATGTTTTTATTAATATAATGATGTTTATTCCCAACAAATATACATCTTTTTTTTGATTATCAAAATGTAACTAAAATCCATCATTAAACTCAAATTTACATATTAATGAGGTTATTAAGCATCATAATTTGAAATAATTACTGATCGTAAATTTACATACAAATATAATTTTACTACAAACAGACCAATAAAAAAACGAATGTAAATGCAGGAGTTCGAAAAGAATAGTATATATTCGCAACCATGTTGCATAAATTACATATTTATATCGCGCTGTTGTTTCTGGCATTGGTCACTTATCCAATGGTCGAAAAAACACTCCACGATTTTGAACATAGCCATATAATAGCAAGTAATTCCTCAGAAATTCAATTTTCTGAAACAGAAGACCATCATTGCGAGGTTTGCGACTTAGTTTTACCAACCGCATCAACATCGGACCAAGTCAATTTTAAATTTAAACAGGTACTAACACTAGAAAAACGGCAAGTACAACAAGTACAAACCATCCAAACATCTAGTCCCAATTATACCTTTTCATTAAGAGGCCCACCAATTTATTCGTGAATTAGCAAAATTCCATTCTAAAAAATAATTCATTGGTCAATCGACAGGTGAGTTTATTTCGCTAATTCAATCATTAGACATTCGCACGAAGGGTCTAAAACATGCATTCTAAAAATTAATTCTTAGAACGCAACAAAAAATCTCAAAGCATCCATTGATGTTAATCGAGCTATAAATTGGAAAATAAATCTTGAAAAGGTTTCCACCTTAACTTACAAAAAACAAATGATTAAATTAATTCAACTATTTATCCTCCTGATGCCATTGATCACGGTGGCACAAGTAGATAGCTTGTCACAGAAATGTACAAGTTCATTATCAGGAAAAATATTGGACGACCATGATCGATCAGGTTTGGCAATTGCGACCATCGCTATTTTAGAAATTCAAAAAAAAACCATCTCCAACGAAGAAGGAAATTACCTGATTACAAACTTATGTGACGGAGTATATACCATAAAAGTCACCCACCAAGGTTGCGATACCATCCTCCAAAAAGTGACTGTTTTAGGCCATACCATACAAAATTTTTATCCCGAACATCATGCCGAATTGCTACGCACCGTCAGTGTGATTGCAGAAAGACCTCTTGATCAAACTACACAAACAAAAAACGAAGTTTCTATTGAAAAACTTAACCAAAGCAAAGGCATGTCTCTTGGAGATGCTTTAAAATCAGTTCCAGGAGTAACTACGTTAAATACAGGAAGCTCAATTTCAAAACCCATTATTCATGGTTTACACAGCAACCGAATCTTAATTTTAAACAACGGAATCCGTCAAGAAGGACAACAATGGGGGGTAGAACATTCGCCTGAAATTGATCCATTTATCGCCGGAAAATTAACCGTGATCAAAGGTGCAAATAGTGTACGATACGGATCAGATGCAATTGCAGGGGTGATATTAGTGGATTCAAAACCATTAAGAGATTCTGTTGGAATCAATGGAGAAATTAATACCATCGGAACTACGAATGGCAGGGGCGGCACAGTTTCGGCTTATTTAGATGGAAATTTTAAAAAATTGCGCCCACTTTCATGGCGAATCCAAGGTACTCTAAAACAAAACGGAACACTTTCTGCCCCCAATTATTACATGATTAATACTGGGTTAAAAGAAAGCAATTTTTCATACACCCTCCAATGGAAAAAACCACTTTATGGCGCAGAAATCTTTTATAGCCAATTCAATACCAAACTAGGAATTTTTGGAGCGTCGCACATCGGAAATTTAACCGATTTACAACGCGCTTTTGACAGTCCTGTTCCGCTAGAAACTGGCGGATTTACCTATGCCATTAATCGCCCCAATCAAAATGTCGAACACGAATTATTAAAAGCCCGTTTTTATTTCCGTACGCGCGATGTCGGTAAATTATCCATTATTTATGCCAGGCAATATAATCTCCGATACGAATACGACAAAAATTCGCCTTTAAATGATTCATTGGCGGCACTCAATCAACATGACCTACAATTCGAAATCACCTCACACACAGCAGATATAATTTGGGAACATCATACCGTAAAACATTTCACAGGCAGCATAGGAATCAGCGGAATCACCCAAGGAAACACTTATGAAGGGCGGGCATTAATCCCTAATTTTAGAAATTATAGTGGAGGTGTCTTCTTAATCGAACGCTGGAAGAAAAAACGACTAGAAATTGAAGGAGGCGTTCGGTATGATTACAAATGGCTACGAATTTACAAATACGAATATGTGGGGACTTCCAATTACGAACTAATTTCACCCATCCACCAATTTGAAAACGTTTCTGGGAATTTCGGCGCAATCTTCAAAAAAGATTCCACTTTAAATTTCTCCATCAATTTTGGTTCGGCATGGCGAGCGCCTTCGGTGAGCGAATTATACAGCGATGGTTTGCATCATGGTGCGGCGGCAATGGAATTTGGCAATCGAAATTTACAAACTGAAATAGCTTATACTGGAATCTTTACCATCCGCTATTCACCTTCTAAAAAGCTGTTTATTGAAGTTTCGCCTTATTATAATTATATCGCCAACTTTATCTACCGCCAACCCACCGAAGCACCGATTCTTACCATCCGAGGTGCTTTCCCAGGATTTAATTATGCCCAAGCAAATGCGGTGTTAAAAGGATGCGATGTGTACGCCAATTATCACCTTTTTAAATCGGTCGAAATCACCGCAAAAGGTTCGTTGTTAAGAGCTTGGAACAAAACTCAAAACAATTGGCTCATTATGATGCCCGCCGATCGGATCGAAACAGAAATAACCTACCGTTTTAAAAATGGAAAAAAAATAAGCCATTCGTATGTTTCTGCAAGCGCGCTATTTGTGAATAAACAATGGCGAGTTGAACCAAATGTGGATTTTGCGCCCCCTCCGCCTGCTTATTTTCTCCTTAACATGCACGCTTCCTGTGCAATTCAGGTGGCCAATCAACACATCGAACTTGGGGTAAGTGTCACCAATTTACTCAACACATCTTACCGCGATTATATGGATCAATTTCGATATTTCACAGATGCTCTGGGAAGAAATATCTCCTTCCGAATAAAAGTACCTTTTAATACAAGTTTCAAAAATTAATTTTTAAAATCAATCACATGAAAACAAAAATGATAAATACAATTTTCTTAGGTCTTACGCTTGCAGTTGCTTTAATAGGTTGTAAAAAAGACGATGATCTTGTTCCTTTACCAAATCCGATTGTGAATGAACAAGAGTTAATTACCACCATGAAATTAACGTTAATTGACTCGTCAGATGCCGCAAATATAAGAACTGCAACTTTCCGTGATCCTGACGGAGATGGAGGAGTGAGTTATGATCTATTCGATACCATTCGTCTAGAACCAGCTAAAACGTGGTATGTAAGTATTCTTCTCTTAAACGAAACAGCAGCACCAATCGACACCATTTCAAATGAAGTGTTGGAAGAAGCAAACGATCACCTCATCTGTTTCTCACCTGGTGGAAATAGCGCTACGGTTTTGATTACTGATGTTGACGGCAATAGCTTCCCTATTGGTTTACAATCTAAATGGAAAACGACAAGTAGCGGTTTAGGAACCATGCAAATTGAACTAAAACACCAACCCGGCATAAAAAACGGAACATGTGGCGTGGGTGAAACTGACATCGACATTCTTTTTCCAGTAAAAATTCAATAACCTATTTAACTATTATTCAACATGAAACTAATTATAACAAGCCTCAGCTTAGTGCTTTTAGTTGGCACATTAAACTCATGCAACAAAACAAAAACCAATGCCAACCGAATTGAAGATGGCGAATGGGATGTTACCGAATTGTCTGTGGATGGGGTTAACCAAGACGAATTACCGCATCTCTATTTTTCGGATTGCGATGCTTACTCAAGTCCTTGCACAGGCCAATGGGAAAATCACGAAGGGGGTAAAGGTAATTTCGCTTGGCAATTTAATGATAAAGGAGAAACCTTTGCCATCTCTAACCAATCAGAAGTTACCGGTGAACATGCTAAGGATGAAGCCATTCTGCAATGTCAAAATTTTAGCGGGAATTATTCTGTTGTCCTAAACGACAAAAAAATGATGGAATTTAAAACCACCACCGCCTTAGGATTTGATGGAAAAACGGTGATTTTGAAAATGGAGAAGAAATAATTTCTCGGATCTAATTCAAATAAAATTAATTTACTAAACCTGCCTTGAATGTCTAACACATTTAAGGTGGGTTTTTTGTTTATTCTACCATAAATTTGCAAACGAAGTTAAATTCTTCACTATAAAACCTCCTAAATCTAGCATTTCAAAAAAAAATGTGATTAATTTTTATTTTGCTGTTTACCTTTAGACATTTCCAACATCTTTAAGTAAAATGATTTGTTATGAGTGAAGGTGAACGCAAAAATGACCTTAAATTACTTTATCGAAAGTGGAAAGAATTTAAACGTTATTTAAAATCAATAGGCTGTCCGGATCAAGAGGTGGAAGATGTTTTTCAAGAGGCATTGGTAATTTATTCGAGACGACGAGAAGATCCCAATTTTGTTTTGACCGTCGATGCGTTTCATTACGTTAAAAATGTCGGAAAATTTTTGTGGTATAATCAAGCGCGTAAAAGAAAAATTGACTTGGTTTTTGATGATTCTTTTGAGGTACCTGAAACATCGAATGAATTTTTAGAAAAGGAAATGAAGCTTCGCAAGGTAGAAAGTGCTTTAGAAAAATTAGGCGCTCAATGCAGAAATGTCATCAATAGCTTTTATGGCCTTGGAATGAGTATGCGTGAGATTTCCTTAAAATTTGGATTCCGAAATGAAACAGTTGCAAAAGCACTGAAATATCGCTGTTTACAAAAAGCGAAAGAATTTGCACTGCAAACCTCCGAACCAAATCAAAACGATCTAAAAGCCTAAAGAAATGGAAACCAATAACACCAAAATTATTGATGCCTACTTGTCTGGCTCAATGTCTGAAACCGATAAAATATCCTTTGAAGAAACCTTAAAAGGCAATGTTGCCCTTCAACAAGAAGTAGCACTTCAGAAAGACCTCTACGAAGCTGCGAAACGCAATGTCACCAGAGAAGCCGTGCAAAGCACTGCCAAAAAATATCACCTTAACCAAAAAATTAAGTGGCTGACTGCTGGTGCAGCAATTTTACTTCTTACAACCGCCGTTGTTGCAGGAATCTGGAAATTAGACAAAGAAGAAACAGCACCTGAAGAAAATAGTACGACCCCGTTAGAAGCAAGTTTTTTGGACACCACCGCTGTTTTGATTAACGACTTGGGCCGTGAAATTTTATTTTGGGAAGGAAAAGATTCAGTTTATTTATCAAAATCGGGTGTTTTATTGTCTATCCCCGAAGGCGCTTTTCTGAAAGATGGTAATCCGTACACCGGAAAAGCCGTGATTGAATGGCAAGAAGCGAGGGATGGAGCTACGATCATGCGAAGTGGATTAAGTACAACTTCTAACGGTGAACTTCTTGAAACCCAAGGAATGTTTTCGTTTCGTGCGCACGATGAACATGGAAATCTACTCGACTTGGATCCTGAAATTGGGATTTATGTGCAAGTGCCTGTCAACGAAATTAAACCCGGAATGCAATTGTATCAAGGTGAATTTGCCGAAAACGGCCTAATTAATTGGGTAAATCCGAGTCCTTTGGAAAAAATTCCCGTTCCTGTGCCAATGACCGATCTGAATTTTTATCCAAATGGTTATGAGGACACACTCGATCAAATAAAATTGAGCGAA
>JADZFJ010000336.1 GCA_020849935.1 Crocinitomix sp.
AACTGGCTTCGGAAATAGCCATCGAAGCTGGTGCGGATTTTATTAAAACTTCTACAGGTAAAACAACGCAAGGTGCAAGTCCCGAAGCGGTGCGTTGGATGTGTGAAGTAATCAAAATTCACCATACTACTACTGGAATTAAAATCGGGATTAAACCTTCTGGTGGAATTAAAACCATCGACGATGCTATGGTTTATTATAACATCATCCGAGACGAATTAGGAGAAGATTGGTTGACCCCTTCGCTTTTTAGAATTGGTGCAAGTTCGCTTTACGATCAATTAACTACTGTACTATTGGAAAAATGAAAAATTTGGTGGATGAAATAAAAATTTGGGTGGACTTAGCCATCGAGGCAAGTATCGAAGCGTCAAAAAAAATCATCACCATTTATGAAAAGAATTTTGAAGTCGAATACAAAAAAGATCATTCACCAGTTACACTTGCAGACAAAGCATCCAGCGATATCATTAATAAATACTTGAGTAAAACTGGCATCCCTATTATTTCAGAAGAGGAACAAATTCCCAGTTTTGAAATTCGAAAAACGTACCCAATGGTTTGGCTGGTTGATCCCCTAGATGGTACAAAAGAATTCATCAAAAAAAACGACGAATTTTGTATCTGCATCGCCCTTATCCATGAAAATAAACCAGTTTTTGGACTTATTGCTTCACCAACAGACAAAAAAATACTGTTTGGTGGTTCAGGAATGGAGGTTTTTTATGCCAGTTTCGATGAGGCATTACTCCGATTGGATAAAAATAAAATTCAACCCTTACAACACCAAGGCAAATTAACCATTGCCCATTCGCGTTCGCATTTCAACAAAAAAACAATGTCCATCATCGATAACATGACCTCATTATATGGCGAACCTTCGTACATCAAAAAAGGAAGTGCATTAAAATTCATTGATTTAGTGGTTGGTAGCGCTCAATTTTATCCTCGAATGGCGCCCACGATGGAATGGGACATCGCTGCAGGTCATGCAATTTACGAAGCGGTAGGCGGAGAAGTACTCGATTTTATTACCTTTGAACCTTTGACGTACAATAAAATGGATTTATTTAATCCCTTTTTTATCGCCAAAAAAAAGGAGATTCAATTACTGAAACAAGATGAGTAAAATAGCATTAATTACAGGAATTACAGGACAAGATGGCGCCTATTTGGCCGAATTATTGTTATCTAAAGGATATATTGTCCACGGAATTAAAAGGCGTTCATCCTTGTTTAATACCGATCGAATCGACCATCTTTACAAAGACAAACACGAAAGTGGGGTTCGATTATTTTTACACTACGGCGATTTAACAGATGCTACGAATTTAATTCGTTTGGTTCAAGAAATTATGCCGGATGAAATTTACAATTTGGCAGCCATGTCGCATGTAAAAGTATCGTTTGATACCCCCGAATATACGGCTAATACCGACGCTTTAGGAACTTTGCGTTTACTTGAAGCTATTCGGATTTTGAAGATGGAAAAAAAGGTAAAACTTTACCAAGCGTCCACCTCGGAATTGTATGGAAAAGTAGTTGAAACACCTCAAAGTGAAACCACTCCTTTTTATCCAAGAAGTCCTTATGCAGTAGCAAAATTATATGGTTTTTGGATCATTAAAAATTACCGCGAAGCCTACGGAATTTTTGCCTGTAATGGAATTTTATTTAATCATGAAAGTCCCTTCCGAGGAGAAACCTTTGTCACGCGAAAAATTACCCGTGCGGTGGCTAAAATTAAGTTGGGTTTGCAAGAAAAGCTTTACCTCGGTAATTTAAGCGCCCAAAGAGATTGGGGTCACGCCAAAGATTATGTGTATGGCATGTGGTTGATGATGCAAAAAGATACCGCCGATGATTATGTACTAGCGACAGGTGAAACACATTCTGTTCGTGAATTTGTGAGTTTATCCTTTAGTTATGTAGGCATTAACATTCGTTGGGAAGGAAGTGGCGACCAAGAAAAGGGTTATAATGCAGACACCAACCAATTAATTGTCGAAGTAGATCAGAAATATTTTAGACCTACGGAGGTTGATTTATTAATGGGTGATGCAAGTAAAGCTCGAAAAGAACTCGGCTGGACAACCAACTATACCTTTGAACAATTAGTAAAAGAAATGGTGGAAGCCGATCTCGAACTTTTTAAACGTGATCAATACCTCATGGAAGGTGGTCATAAAGTATATAATCATAACGAATAATTTCGGTGGATAAATCGTCAAAAATATATGTGGCCGGCCATAATGGGATGGTGGGTTCGGCAATTGTTCGACTTTTAAAACAATTAAACTTTACGAACATTCTTACCCGTAGTTCGGCTGAATTAGACTTGCGGAATCAAGAAGCGGTGACTTTTTTTTTCGAAGAAACCAAACCTGATTATGTGTTTTTAGCTGCGGCAAAAGTTGGTGGCATCTTGGCAAATAATACCTACCGCGGTGAGTTTTTATTTGACAATTTAATGATCACCACCAATATTATTCATGCGGCACATACACATTCGGTTAAAAAATTACTTTTTCTAGGTTCTTCGTGCATTTACCCAAAATTGGCGCCACAACCATTAAAAGAGGAAGATCTGTTGACAGGACTTTTAGAAGAAACAAACGAACCCTATGCCATTGCTAAAATTGCAGGGATTAAAATGTGTGAGGCCTACCACGATCAATATGGAGATAATTTTATTTCCGCCATGCCAACGAATTTATATGGACCAAATGATAATTACGATTTGCAAAAATCGCATGTGTTGCCTGCCCTATTGAAAAAATTTCATCAAGCGAAAATTCAAGGGCTTAAACAAGTTGAAATTTGGGGATCAGGGAGTCCACTTCGCGAATTTTTGCACGTGGATGATTTGGCTGCAGCCTGTCTCTTTTTGATGGAAAACTACGATGGGAAACAATTTGTAAATATTGGTTCGGGTACAGAAATCACCATCAAAGAGTTAGCCCTTTTAATTAAAGAATTGGTCGGATATTCCGGCGATTTAGTTTTTGATGCCGCTAAACCAGACGGCACGCCGCGTAAATTAATGGATGTGTCTTTTATTCACTCGCTTGGGTGGAAACACACAATTGAATTAAAAGAAGGAATAAAGGCAGTTTATCAAGACGCCTTAATTGGAAATAGGCTGAACGATTAGGTAGTTGGCGTAACTTATCCAAGACATCAACGTATGTGGTTTCGTATATGGGTAGTAAAAAAGGGCTTTTTATTCTTTTCCTTTTGATTGGTTGGACAGGTCGAACGCAACTGTTTTTACCTTTACACACCTATTATTCAGATGAAGTTGAACGTGTTAGAATTGATGACACACTTTCAGATTCTCATTTTCAGCACCATGTAAGCTTTAAACCAGTGTTAGATCATCGAACAAATTTTTCGAAAATTTATGAAAACAACGAAAAATACTATTATTGGATAACCCAAAAATTATTCAAAGAGAATTTTATCGTGTTTGAGGGAGAAGATTTTTGGTGCAGCATCGATCCAATCATTGATCTCGAATTAGGGAGTGACCTTTCGGCCGATTCATTAGAACGACTTTATTGGAACACCAGAGGAATTCGCATACAGGGTAAATTTTTTGACAAGGTGGGTTTTTCAACGAGTGTCTTTGAAAATCAAGCCTTTTTACCTCAGTATCAAAGCGATTATGTAGATGGACACGGCGAATTTTTCCCGAATAGTTTAAATACAAAATACCAACAAAATAATGCAGTTATCCCTGGTTATGCCCGAACAAAAGCATTTAAAACCACTGGCTATGATTTTGCGTTTGCCGAAGGAAGCGTCCTTTTTGCACCGAATAAAAAGATCAATTTTCAATTAGGCAATGGAAATCAATTTATTGGAAACGGGTATCGATCGCTGCTGCTCTCAGACTACAGCACGAACTATCCTTTTGCCAAAATTGAAACAAATTTTTGGGATGGGCGAATTCAATACATCGCCATGTATGCCATCCATCAAAACCTATATCGCCTATTTGAATATTCGACTCCTGAAGCGACATTTGAAAAGAAAATTGGGACGTATCATTACCTCGAGGTATCGGTCGCTAAAAATTTACAAATTGGAATTTTTGAAGCAAATCATTGGAAAAGGGTAGATTCTTTAGGATCGCATACACCAGATTTATTATTTACCAATCCAATCATTCTCTTCAACACGGCGGTAAATAGTTTTAACAATCAGGGATTTAAATCAATTTTAGGACTCAATGCTCGTTTTACATTCGGCAATTCATTGTTTTATGGACAA
>JADZFJ010000337.1 GCA_020849935.1 Crocinitomix sp.
AAGAGGCATGGCATCAGCAATTTTTTCATCCCAAATTTTATGGTAGCGGAGCAAATCATCTGGGTAAACCACCGTGCGCGAACCTCCTTCAGGCATCGCTTCAAACGGTTCAGTAATATTTAAATATCCATAATCATCCGTCAATTCTTCGCCTGGATGAATATCTCGGATAGCAATTTCAAAATTATAAGGCGTCGAAAGGCAATTTGAATTAAAACTATGATTGACATATTTTGCCAAATCCCAACACAAAACAAAATTACCTTGATTGTCTCTAAACGAATAGGTATCAATAATTGATGCGTAATTAGGGCCTAATTCAGCTAGCTTTTTATGATCAAAAATCATGTCCAAACTATCTTGCACCCATGTAATTGTTCCTTTGGGGATAAATTGTTTAGCAACCACACCATAACCCTTCTGCTCCGAAATAAATTTCAACTCTGTAAACGGATGTATCATTGTACTAAATCGTTCAAATAACCTAATGTATGCTTAAAATATAAAAGTGAATCGCTCGCTTTGAAGTCCTAAATTAATAGAAAAATAATTCATAATAATCGACAAGCTCAGAAAAAATAAAATATTAACCATTAAATACCTTACCAGCCTTCAATTCAACCACTTTTTCCGCCTCGTACGAAAAATCGAAATACTGCTTTTTAGCAAATTTTTCTACAAATCCAGTACCTCTTTTCTTTTCATCGTGAGTATTAATCAACCACTCGGCACCACATTTTTTTTGCGCCATCAATCCTTTTTTAATTCCCAAATTTACGGTTCCACCTAACCAAAATGGCAACCGATATTCGGTCGTCGTGGTCATTAAATAACGGGCATTGGGCAACACACTTGCCTTTACCCCATGCGGGGCAAACAATAAATTACCTGTTTCGTTTTCAAATAAATACGCAAAATGCACCAAATCCAACCAACCCGCAGGCGGCAAAACTTGGATTTTAAACGGCGCATTTTCCACCAAAATTAATTGTTTAAAATGCCCCCATTTTTGAATCTTTTTCAAAATCGGTGCCCGTGCAATCAGTGGAATACTCGCATCCATTTGCAGCAAAGTTTCTTTGTTACAATGATCGGTAAAAGGATGCGAAATAAAAATAAAATCCGGTTTCGGAAAACTGTCCAAGGTTGGTTGTTCGGTCACATGAAACTGCTCACTAAACCACGGATAAAAATCAACTTGCGATGGCGAAAACCAAGGATCCACTAAAATAATTTTCCCGTCAAATTCCCACAGCCAAGAATTATCGTCATTTAATTTTGTCAATTTCATAGCCAACCCCCTAAACGCTTAAAACTAAATTTTTTCTCGCATTTCAAGCGCGTACACCAAAAAACTCGCCAACCAATGGCTGCCCATATAATCACTTCCCGCCACCTGACTCATCGAAGCACGCACGTGGGTATCTGCAATCGCCACCAAGTTTTTTTTGTGCGCTGGCAAGGCCTCTGCCAATTGATAAAAACACCAAGCCCTCGAAAAATTTAGCCCATCCAAATGCACCAATTTCCCATCAGTTCTGTCCGCCACAATGCCCGGTGCCAACTTAAAATTCGGATCCACCAACTCTGGTAAAAAAGCCACTAACCACTTCTCAAATTCAGGTTTTGGCAACACTTTCCCCATCAATTCAGCCTCTTGCAAACAAGGCGAAATAAAATCAAACCCACTAGGTTCCCACGTAATCGGGCAACCAGCATCTTGCAAATAATAATCTTTTGAACGTTGTACAATCAAATTTTCCAGCACCGTATTCGTACTCGCACGGGCATAATCCAAGGCCAAGGACAAACCAAAAGCCGTATTGGTATGCTCTCCCACCCGAATCGGATACACCAATTTTGGCAAAAAATCCAGGTATCCTTTCACAATATGATCCGTCAAAGGTTGCAAATTCGTGCTCCATTTATGTAATTTATCATCCGGCAAGGTTGCTAATTCGGCATGGAGTTTCAACAACCAAGCCCAGCCATACGTCCGCTCAAACGACTGATTCAAATTCGTACTAAAAAAAGCCAATTCCTTCGCCACCTTTTCCGTTGTAAATTGCCTGTCAAACAAAGCAATCGCCTTGGCACTCAATTCCGTATTCGGAAATTTTTGAATCGCCTTTGCCAACAACCAATGCCCATGGACGGACGAATGCCAATCAAAACACCCGTAAAAAATCGGATGCAACTCACGCGGCGCCTTTAAATCCGCATCACTCGACAAAACTTGCCCCAATTTATACGGATATTCCGTTTCAATACACGTCAACGGAAGCTGCGCAAATTTATCCATAAGCGCATACTCCAACTTCAAATCCGCATCCGCCACTTGCCCAAACGCCGATGACATCGAAAAAAACAAACCAAAACACCAACCAATTTTTCTACTCATACCAATCTAACTAATCATATTAACTTTTATTTGGGCGTTACCCCTCCCCAACAAGTTGGGGAGGGGTCGCGCTTTCCATTATAGTCCCCAATGAATTGGGGAGCTGCCATTTCAATCGCTAACGCAACACCTAGCTTACGAAAATAATGCCATTTATACAATTAAACACCACGCATCGCAATAAAATCCATTTAATCAGCTTAAAAAAGCACTCAACAAAAAAACATCCCTTTCAATTGTCCTTAAAATATGACAATTTAGATCGTTTCAAATTAATTTTAAAATATTTTGGTATATTGAAATAATATTAATATACTTGCAAATAAATACACCAAAAAAACAAAGTACAACCAACTACCACGAAAACAAAAACACGCCAAAAGTACATTTAGTTGTTGGGTGGAACAACAGTTGGGGGATTCTGAATTGGCTCAGGATTCCCCAACATCGTTGATCCAAAAAAAACAAAAACAGCAAACAAACAAAGCATGTATGGTCACCACACATTACCTCCAACTTAACCCACACATCCAACTTTGTACTGGCTATTCACGCAGTTTGTTAATTGATACCCACACCTCAAATTATTGGTTTATTCACAACGATTATGCCCATCTCTTCGAAAAAAATCCGTGCATCCAACTTAAAAACATCCAACAACATTTACCGCATCATTCCGAACACGACATAAAAACCTTTGTTAACCTACTCCTTTCCGAAAATCTGGGTTTCCTTTCACCCATTTCGCAAAAAATTAAAACAAATCCTCCTCAATCCTCCTCAAATACAGCGCTGGTGCATACCATTTCCGTTGAAACTTCACAAAAAATGCCCGTCCTAGAGGTCGAAACCATCAACGAATGTTTTGGCGATTATTCAGCCGGCACCTTAGTATTTCATTGTCTCTCAACCATTAATTTGTATACCCTCTTAACCCATTATTCAACCTCATCGGCAGAAAATATTCATTTATTTCTTGATTACACCCACGCTTCGGCATACGATTTTAAGCGATTGTGCAAATTTGCACCCAAATTAAAACAAATCACCATTACCCTATCCCCCCGCGAAAAAACAGACAAAAAAGAAAACTGTTACCTAATTTACCTCACTTCAGAATCCGATCAACTCAACCGAAAATACAGCCTACTCCAGCGCCAACCACTCATCCCTACTTGGCAAACACATCACAATTATTTTAATAAACGAGTTCACATCACCCAACGTGGCGAAGTAAAAAATGCTTTCGAAGCGCGCTATTCCATGGGCAATATCCTCACCGAACATCTCCGAAACATCTTGAAAAAAAAGGAATTTCAAGCGTATTGGAAAATTACAAAAAATCAAATCGATGTCTGCAACGATTGTGAATTCAGAGCCATTTGCATCGACCAACGGATGCTTAAAAAAAGAGCCAATGGCACTTGGTTTGCCAAAGAAGAATGTACCTACAACCCTTATATTTGCCAAGAAATGGGAGACAAAAATTACTTAACCCTTAATCAATGTGGCGTATATTGCCGCGGACAAGGATTTAGAATAGATGTTGAAAGATTCATTGAAATCAGAAAACGAATTTTGACAATAGAAGATTAAACTTTTTCCAAATAAATTTTAGAGGGAATAAAAATCACCATCCAAATGCATTAATAAATTGTAACTATTCATTTTTTCGGTTAGCTATTCCTTCTTTATACCTAACTTTGTGCAGTCCTACACTTCAATTAAAATGAATATTTTTTCAAATCTTTTTGCAAAAAAAACAAAACTCCCTCCATTAGATTTTTCCCTTATCGGAACCGATTTGCACAGCCATTTAATTCCTGGCATCGACGACGGCTCCAAAACATTGGAAGATTCGTTAATCATGTTGCGCCGATTTTCGGAATTGGGGTATAAAAAAGTAATCACCACGCCCCACATCATGAATGATTACTACAAAAACACCCCCGAAAT
>JADZFJ010000338.1 GCA_020849935.1 Crocinitomix sp.
CACCAATACCACTTGATAATACGTTACGGTTTGCTTGAGTTTCGTTTTCGTTGGTTGTTTCTTTCTCACAACTCATTAATGCACCACTACACAATGCTGCAAAAATAAATATTTTTAATGTTTTCATTTTATCTTTTTTTAGTGTTAATAATAGTTGACCTGCTTAAAGGCAGCCATTATTTGAAACATTTTGGATCCGTTAATTTTGTTTTTTCCCAACCAACAACAACGCCAAGATCAGGATTTACACATTCAAATGCACCAAATTCATCAGGGAATTGTTGTGTCGGAAATACATTTGTAATCTTGTTTTTGTAAACAGGACTTGCTGGATTTGAAATGTCTACAATCACCATATCAGAAATATTGTCAGCATATAACATATTGTCTTTTACAGAGAAATCTAGATTTCCAGGAATCGAAATAAAGGAAATCTCTTGCGGATTTGAATGATTCGCGTTGTCGTAGATATGAATTCCTTTTGCTTGGTCATTTACCAAAAGATAATCGTTGTAGAGATAAATTCTCCCCGGACGTTCTAAAGGTTCGCTCGTTTTAATTGTAACCGCAGTATAATCTGTCGCATTCGCATAAATAGGCTTGTACCCATCTACTACTTTTTTGTCTTCTTGCTTATCGCACGAAGCGGCTAAAAGAATCACCGATGCAAACAGTGTTGTTTTTAGTATGGTTTTCATTTTAATTAATTTAGTTAATATTCAATGATTAGTCGATTGGATTTTTAATGACCCCTATTCGTCCCTCCAATTTAATAAAATAAACTGAATTGCCATTAACTTATTGTATTTAATTACGTGAACAACACAATAGAAAGGAGTTTTTTTTTAGGGCAAACCCCCAACACTCCAATCTCCAACTGCAATAAATTGCGTCCGAGCTTGGAGCGTTGGGGTCGGGCTAACGCTGTAGTCCCAGACATCCAGGCATTGTGGCCTGAATCGTCTGGGAGATGCCGCTCATATCCCTTTTGCAAATTCGTTTTCTTATTCAAACGCTACAATCCATTCAGATAAAATAATTTGACTAGATTTGAGTTTTGTTAGCTTATGACAAGAGACGCATATAATCAGTTATTTGAAGAATCCTACAATTCGTTGTGTAAATACGCTTACACCATTGTAAAGGATTATGATGATGCTGAAGATATTGTGCAAGGCGTTTTTATCTCTTTTTGGAACAACGAAAAAAAAGAAGAAATTGGGGACAAGGTAAAAAATTACCTCCTTCGGTCGGTTAAATTTAAATGCATCGACCTTCACCGAAAAAAATTATTACATCGAAATTTTGAGCAAGAAGTTTTGCATACCCAAGAAAAAATTGTTCAAATCGATTTTAACGAAGAAAAAGACACCAATATTAAAGATGTCTTAATGCTGGCTATTTCTGAACTTCCTGAAAAAACGCGGGAGGTATTTATGGCGTGTAAACTGGACGGTTTAAGCTATAACGAAATTGCCTCTCATTACGAAATTTCTCCAAAAACAGTTGAAAATCAAATGGGCAGAGCATTTAGGCATTTGCGCGAAAAGTTGCAGCATTACAAGGAATTATTAATTTTTATTTTATTTTTTTTGGGAGAGTAGGGGTTTGCTATTTTTAAATCGACAAAAAGAGACATGAAGAATATAGATGAGATCTTGGCAAACTATTTTTCTGGAGAAGCAACTCCAGAAGAAACATTAGCTGCGCAAGAGTGGAAACTCTTAAACGAGGAAGAATTTGAGCTGCTTTCAAAAGCGTGGGCTGTGGCAGATGAGGTGAATGTAGCCGATTTTCCAACCAAAGAATTTGATGCGAAAGCAGCTTTAGCGAAAATAGAAGACCAATTGGTCGCCCCAAACCAAGGGCGGATTTTAAAAATTAATTTTTACAAAAAGGTGGCCGCTGCTTGCGCAATTTTATTGGTAGGTTTAGCCGGATTTTGGTTTTTAAACAACCGAAATTCAACTGAATTAGTTGCCAACAATACCAACGCACCAAAAAAAATCGAATTGCCCGATCATTCACAAGTATGGTTAGCCGCTAACGCCAACCTTACCTATGCAACTGATTTTAACGAAAATCGGACCCTTACCTTAACAGGTGAGGCGTATTTTGAAGTAGAACGAGACGAAAAACATCCATTTATTGTCAATACCGATTTTGGGAAAGTAGAGGTGTTAGGTACCGCCTTTAATGTCAATGCATCGGACAAATCAACCACCGTTTCTGTCGAACATGGAAAAGTAGCGGTTGAAAACAAATCTGGCAAGGTTTTGTTAACAGCAGGTCAGTCCACCGTTGCCACCGAAAAAATGGTTGCTCCTGTTGCACCAGCCGATCCAAATTTTAATGCTTGGAAAACGGGCGAATTCTATTTTAATGAAACACCATTAAACGAGGTAATTAGGTTGTTGAATGCGCATTATCCAAAGAAAATCGAATACCATGGGGACCCAAACAACCAACATTTTATCAACGGAACATTTAAAAATTCAAAAATTGAAGATATAATTGACATAATAGTTTTAACTTGTGACCTTGAAGCCGAAAATGGCGACAATGTGATTCGATTAAAATAAGTACTATGCGCCAACTCTTGCTGGTTGTTTGTTTTTTATCTGCATTTCAAATTTATTCCCAAGGCCTCTTGGATAAGGAGGTTACCATCAAATTTAACAAGCTTAACTTAGAAAAAAGTATCGGTTTACTCGAAAAAGTATCTGCGGTAAATTTTTCCTATAATTCAAAACAAATCCAACAAATCGATAAACAAATTACCCAAACGTTTACAAAAACAAGCGTGCGAAAAGTGTTGGATTTTTTATTGATGAATACCAAATTGGTGTACAAAGAAATTGGGCAACAAATTACCATTTATGAGTTAAAAAACACAAGTTCAACCGTGGTTTTAAGTGGCTACATTCGCGAAAAAAAGTCAGGTGAAGAATTGGTAGGGGCGCGCATCTATTTTCCAGAACATGGCGTTGGTTGTGTGGCAAATTCGTACGGGTTTTATTCCATTCAATTGCCTTTGGGCCCAACAAAATTTAGGGTTTCCTCCTTGGGTATGCTCACTTTGCAAGATCAAGTTTTGATCGAAGATGAGATGGTGTTGAATATCGGGCTACTCGAAGATACCATCATGCTCTCAACCGTTGAGGTGAGGGTAGATAGCTCTAAAATCCGCGAAAAACATACCGATCTCACCCAGCTCGATGAAATTGTCATTACACCTAACGCTGTTTCGCGCGTACCTGCCGCTATTGGTGAACGTGATTTGATGCGTCACTTGCAACAATTTCCAGGGGTGCAACCGGCAACTGATGGAACAGCAAATTTTCAGGTACGTGGAACGGGTATGTCCGGAAATTTGGTGATGATTGATGAAATTCCAATTTATCACCCCACGCATTTATTAGGACTTTATTCAATCATCAATACAGATGCTGTTAAATCGGCCTCCTTTCACAAAGATTATATTCCACTGCAATACGGCACTCGTAGTTCGTCTGTATTGCAAGTACACACAAAAGAGGGGGACTTAAACAATTACCATATTTCAGGAGGGTTTGGCGCATTGATGGCGCGGTTAAATTTAGAAGGTCCGGTGTTAAAAAATCGGTCATCCTTTTATTTTGCAGGACGCACATCCACCTTTCCCGGCCGAATTTTATCGATACTCGGAAATGATAATTTAGGAAATCCGAGTTTTATGGATTATAACGGAAAAATCAATTTTAAACTCAACTCCAATAACCGCATTTATTTTACAGGTTATTACGGAAGAGATGGTTTACGAGACACCAGTTATTCGTATAATTGGGGAAATATAGCCGCCGGATTTCGATGGAATCATGTCGTTAATTCAAAAACATTTTCAAATTTTAGCTTAATTCACAGTGAGTTTAATTACCGGTATGCATTTAATACACAAGCGTTCGAATATTTTGGACAAAAAGTAATTACGGATAAATTGGCCGTTGATTTTAATAATTTTTACAACAATTCTATCAAAATAAATTACGGTTTTTCCTTATCTTATTTGCGCACCACCAAAGGTAATTTTGTCGAAAAGGATGCCGACTTGTTCTTAAATCGCGCCGCATTTGAAAATGGGTTTTATGCCTCTGTCGAAAAAAAATTCAGCAGACGATTAATTGTAAAAGCAGGGCTGCGGGTGCCGTTTTCATTTCATATCGGAACAGGAGATACAACGGCTTATTTGAACAAAAACAATGAGTTATCTCCAGTGATTTATCAGAAAAATAAATTCTATGATCCTATTTTTTGGCTCGATCCTCGCATGGTTGGAACCTTTCGGATCAACGAACAACATGAGTTACAATTCGCGGCCATGGTGGCGAGTCAAACCACGCACATCATCAATTATTTAAATTATTTTTTACCTATCGAATTGTGGACTCCCTCTTCCAAATACTTAAAGCCAGAACGAAATTACCAAGTTTCTGGAGGTTGGACAGGGAATTGGAAAACTGTAAAAACATCGGCGGTGGTTTATCATAAATATGTCATGAATGTAATCGATTATTATTCGCCTATTTTCACCTCTTCCAATGCCATCGAAAGTAACTTACTCAGTGGCAATTTGCGGGTGTTTGGCCTCGAATTAATGTTAACATTTCAGGTTAAATCGTGGTATTCAACAGCAATTTCGTATGCCTATACCAATACCAAACAGCGTGTCGATGGGATCAATCAAAATTTACCTTATGTTGCCCAAGGCGATCGCCCTCATTATTTTAGCTTTAGCCAATATTTTAATTTAACTAAAAAATGGCAAATCACCACCAATTATATTTTGCATTCTGGCACAGCTATTACCCTGCCAAATGGACAATTTGTTGTTGATGGAAACGCATTTCCAATTTATTCAAGTGCCAGAAATTCAGAACGATTACCTACGTACGAGCGTTTTGACATTGCTTTTCGGAGACAATTGGGGGTAAAAAAGGGAAAAAATCATTGGGATTTAAAATTGACCATTTCCAATTTTTTTGATGAAACCAACGCCTCATCTGCCTATGTCGAAAAATCGCCCACCGATCCTTCAAAATTGATAGTGCAGACAGTTGATTATTCCCCAATCCTAATTTTGTTGAACCTAAATTTTAATTATTAATGAGGAAAGTGTCTTTCATATTGCTTTTAGTAATGTTGATTTCGGCATGTAATAAAGAGCCTGTAATTCTATTATCGCCTAATACAAATCCATACATTGTAATTGATGGAATGTTCACAGACAGCCTCAAAAAACATCAATTTATTTTTACATTAACATCAAATCTTGGAACAAATAATGCGGTAAAAGCTTCGCCAGAAAACGTGCAAGTACAAACTCCAACTGACACGATTTTTTATTTGAACCTTGGCAATGGAATTTTTGAATCAGAAATAGCTTTTCAAGGCATTTACGGTGAGAATTACACCATTTCATTCAATTATCAAGGTAAAAGTCATGAAGTTATGA
>JADZFJ010000339.1 GCA_020849935.1 Crocinitomix sp.
ACCAATATCAATGTCTATACCGAGCAAAATTTAATTACAAAACAGGCCGAATTATCCGCCAGTTTATTATTTCAACATTACCGACAAAAACAAAATTAAGATGAAAAATAGCCTCTATTTATTTTTAGTATTCCTTAGCATAACCAGCTGCAACGCCATTTTTGAAGAAGATCTCACCGGTGATACACCAGTTGTTATCATCCCTTCAGAAAACGACACTGTTTACAGTAATAATGTCCATTTTAAGTGGGAAGAAATGAAAGGAGCCTCGTTTTACAACCTACAAATCGTCTCGCCGAATTTTTCTGATATCGATGCGTATATTTTGGATTCAAACATCAAAATAACCGAGTTTTTTCAAATCCTAGAACCTGGGAATTATGCCTTTCGTTTGCGGGCAGAAAATGGAGGATATCAATCACTTTACGCCGGACCATTTAATTTTTACGTAGACAGCATCGAGGATTTATCCGAACAATTCGTTTCCCTTGTCTCACCTATCGATCAAATTTTTATCAACGGAGCATCCAACCTCACGGTTACTTGGCAAAATTTATTTGCCGCCGATGAGTATGAGTTTATTCTAAAAATTGGCGACACCTTTGTCTCAGGCAGTGTCCTCGATCAAGAATTTGATCTGAGCAGTTTAAGCAAAATAATCCCTAGTTCGTTTTGGGATGTCGAGGGAACTTATTTTTGGGGAATCCGCGCCGTAAATTTATCCAGTGTTTCGCCTTATTCTTCACGGCAAATTAATGTAGATAAAACACAACCCAACAACCCTGCCGCCATTTCACCTGCCAACGATGTTACGGTTCCAATAGCAAGTCCTGTTCTTTTTAAATGGGCAATGGGCATCGACCCAGGCACCGTAAATTCGCCAGTTACCTCGACCTTTGAAATTTCATCCGACATTAGTTTCACCGATTTTTCCGCCATCCCAGATATCGACACCGATTCACTTTCGTACACCTTCCCCACCACAGGCAATTTTTGGTGGCGTGTTAAATTAGTCGATGGAGTAGGCAATCAAAGCAGTTTTTACAGCACCGCCCGAAAAATAACTATCGAGTAATGAACAAAAAAGCAGGCACCCGCATTTTAATAGTCGTTGTGGCAGCACTTTGGGCTTATAATATTTACCGTACCATCCAAAACGTACAAGTTAAAAACGAAGTCCAAGAAAACACCATCAATGCCCCCTTAACCTTCGCGCCGGTGGTATTTGATAAAGATACATTTGAACTCGATTTACCCAATAAAGATCCCTTTTTAAAAAACGGAAGTTTCGCCGTGCAACCAATTCAACCAACCACTGAAAATCCATCTCCCAAACCTGTAAAAAAGGAAAATGCACCAGCAGTCACCATAAATCCACAAAAAAAGTGGCCAGAAATCACCTATTTCGGATACTTAAAAAATCACCAAAGCAATCACCAATTGTGCCTTATCAACCTAGCTGGCAAAAATTACCGATTAGCCGTAGGCGCCACAAAAGACGCCGTCACCATCCTTCAAGCCTATCCAGATTCCATCGTGGTAGCATTTCAAAACGAAACCAAAACAGTGTTTAAATAAGGTTATTTGGGCGTATTTTAAGGTCGGTTGAAAATACAACCACCCTTAAAACCGTGCTTTCCACTATAGTCTCCCGCCGGCGCAAGCGTCACGCTTGTGCCTTAATAAACCAACAACTACAAATCCTAATAAATCGCCCCGCGCTGGCGCAAGCGTCACGCTTGTGCCTTAATAAACCAACAACTACAAATCCTAATAAATCGCCCCGCCAGCGCAAGCGTTCCATTAAAATTTATCTGCGAAAATCTGCGAAATCTGCGGGAAACAAAACAATCTCTATTGAACGTAAAACAAATCCGCAAAATCCGCGAAAATCCGCGTCATCTGCGTTCCATTAAAATAAATCTGCGCAATCTGCGAAATCTGCGGGAAACAAAACAATCTCTATTGAACGTAAAACAAATCCGCGAAAATCCGCTCCATCCGCGTCATCTGCGTTCCATTAAAACAAATCCGCGAAAATCTGCGAAATCTGCGGGAAACAAAACAATTTCTAGTTGGAGCAAGCTTCACGCTTGTGCCCTTTAAACTAGTAACAGACTTTTACAATTCTATATTTTAGAAAAAATCTCCCGCGGCCTTTTTTCCACCCCCCCTTTTTCTAATTCAAATCCCCTCCTTTCAAACAAAAAAAACTTTCTTTTTGTTGATAAAAAACATCAAAAAAGCCCAAAAAAAAATCAAAAAAAAAGAAAATAAATTTTTTTCAAAAAAAAATCATAGAAAAATCAACAAAAATGACCCAAAAAGGCAAAATTTTCAAAGTTAATTAATTGTTTATCAAATCAATGACATAACGTTACGTAAAACCCGCAATTCAATTTGCGGGTAACACTGAATCTTGCCAAAAAACAGTGCCCTAACTTTGGAGAAGTAAAAATAACCTCGTCAGATTAGTTCGATACAACCAATTAGCTCCAAAAAGCTAACCCATCGAAAAAGAAGACAGGAAACAAAAACGAAACCGATGTTAAAAAAAATTTTCTTAGCGCTGAGTATCACCTTCGCCCTTACAAGTGGAAGTATCGCACAAACAGATTCAACTGATTTAGAACTCAGCATGTCTGAAGCAGTTTTACTCACAGAACTGGATTCAATGTTGTACAGTGGAGAAAACTACCAACAATTGTCACTAGAGTTTACAATTTCTGACACGGCAAGTTTTGGAAAAGTGCATGTTGAACTTACAGAAGTTGGTTCACCTGGCGCACTCTTCATTGGGTCTTATACGGAAAGTGAATTAAGTGCAGCCGGATTTTTAGAGGCATGGGAAGTAAATATACCATTTGGAAATTTACTTAATACACAGCCTTATGTGGTTTCTATCACTTTAGAAGATTATTCTGGTGCGTTATCAGCCACCATCACTAAGACCCTTGTTCCATGATCCTCGCAAAAAAATACATGCTTCTAGGATGGGGACTGTTAACAGGCCTTGTCCTTACAGCGCAAAGCACCACCGTCAATTTTACTTCTACCGGCACCATGCAAGATGCTTTTGTTGGCAATGGAGGCATCGAAAACACAAACTTTGGCTCGCAAGACCGTTTAAATGTGTTTTACGACAAATCGTCAACCATCGCCAAGGTATTCCGATCATTTATTTCGTACGATCTCAGCAGCATTCCTGCCAACGCAATCATTGTCGACGCCAAATTAAAATTGGTCACACATACCGTAAATAATACTATTTCACATCCAATTTATGTACAAAGAGTCAACCAATCCTGGTCGTCCAGTACCGTGACTTGGAACAATCAACCAAGTGTAATCACTTCGGATCAATTGAGTTTCACCCACGCGCAAACATCAGGTACGGGCACCCATCAACTTAACGTAACGGCACATGTTCAAAAAATGGTGAAAGATCCAAGTACCAATCAAGGTTGGCGCATTCGTTTACAGTCCGAATCGGGCGCCAGCACATTTGGGTTAATGTACCATTCTTCCGAAGCCACTAGTTCTGGCAACCGCCCAGTGTTAACAGTCGAATATGTATTGCCTTTAAGTTTAACACCCACGGTTTCCCATTGCACGCCGGGCAATTCAGATGGAAGTTTTTCCGTGGCAGTCAGTGGAGGAAGTACAACCTCTTTAGGAAACATCTATTTCTACAAAACCGTGCGAGACACAACACAGATAGGTGTCGCCACCCTAGTTAATGCTAAAACAACTAACAATATCCAATACAACGCCACTACAAAAACAATCACCGGAGAAAACCTTTCACCAGGTATATATCTACTCCGGGTGTTGGACACAAAATATTCCGTTGCCTCCAATCCAAGGTTAGCCTTTAACCTACACATCTTGGTCGGGCGTGAAGGCGAAATCACCAAAGGAATCTTAATGCCACACGAAACCTATCAGGAAAACATGACCATTTCGAGGGACAAACCATCCAATTCAAGTCCAACCGATCGGATAAATACCAATTATTATTCGGGTTCAGCCGTTACCCTGCGTGCGTCTGCCTCTCCAAATGTGTATGAATATGCAGCCTTAATCAAATACGACATGGATTTCGATTATCAGTTAGACATCACCAAAGCCGAATTGCGCATGAAAGCCTTTGCCTCAGGATTTGCGCGATACGCCAATTCAAGCAATGCCGTAAATTATTCAATCGTCACTTCCCCTTGGACTGAAGAAGATGTCACTTGGAACATCCGCCCAACCATCGATTCGACCCAAAAAATTCAAATTGCCACCACCACCTACATGGGTTACGATCCCGTGCACAATTGGGACACCATCTCACTCATCCCTTTTGTCGAATATTGGTCCGAAAACCCCACCGAAAACCACGGCTTCGAAATCGCCTTGCAAAATTACAACGCCAGCCAATTCGCCGCCCGCGAATACCTTTCCGCCGCTGGTAATGTCAATTTTATGTATTTTGAGTTTAGTGTGAAGCCGAAGACGGTGGTGACTTTTAATGACACAACAAACTTTGGTAAAATCTTAATAAACGCACCATTAGGACCATTGCCTTACAAATATTTAATTAATACCGAACCAATCGGAAGTTTAGCAGCGTCTTGGGCTATTATTGATTCACTTGATTACATTGACAGTGTTGATTTTTTTACGAGTGATATCAGCGCAAGAGAATATTCATTCGACAATTTACCAAGTGGAAAATATTACGTGAGTGTTTTCAACAATGTTGGTACAAAAATCATGGACGATAGTGCGATGGTAACGACGACATTGGGAGTTTATGACCGCACAAGTGTGCAGTTGTCATCAACCAATGTGATAACAAGATCATTTGGCGCCACAGGAAATGCCTCTGGCAGATTATTTGCCGAACTATTAAAAAACGAAGATTATGGAGGAGTTGAATTCATTGTAAAAACATTGGATGATTTTACTATCGGTTTTAACAAATCCAGTCAAAGTAAAGCGAGTGCCTCAAGTGATTTTGAATTCGGATTAAAAGTAACCTCCACAGGTTCCTATCAAATCATTGAGAATAATTCACTTTTAACAAGCACAGCTTCTATTAGTGCTGGTGCTAAAATCAACCTTTACCGCGATCATGGAGATTATGTTTTAAAAATTAACGGAGCAGAAGTTTATCGAGGACCCATTACTAGTCTTGCAGCAAGTGATGCCTCAGTTGATTTTATGTTAGCCGCTGGTTCAATTGAACTTTCTAGTTATTGGGGTGGATTCAAAAAACCTGGTATCAAAGTTCAAATTGATTATCCTGAATGTGGTTATTTTACAGGAAAAGTAATCGTGTCAAAAAGTGAGTTGGGAACAATAGCTTTTTGTACCATGACGAACAACGCAATTGGAGGAACAAATCCAACAGCCACGGTAGTTGGAGGAGTTTATGAATTTAATGACGTTCCAATTGGTACGTACACACTTACCACTGGTTATTCAGTTCCACCATTAGGAGGTTATCTAGGGTACAGTTATGTCATCACCGAACAAATTGCTGTTGGCTATTTGGTAGAGTGGGAAGATTTAGTAGATAGTTATGTTCTGCCATTAAACACCATTCAAAGAGGTCCTGGGATTGTTACGCCTGGCATCGCAACTGCAAACAGCAGCAATGTAACCTACGATGAATATAAAAACTGGCTTCAATTTAGCACCTACGTTCATAGCCCTTTCTTGGCAACAAGTGCAGGAATTGAAAACTTGGCTTTTAGAGAATTAGGAGCAGGTACAGAAGCTATTCGTTTAATCTCTGGCGGCTTGTTCGTTCCTCAAACAATATCAACCTTCACCACCTTAGAATTGGGAGTTGCTAGTCTTCATCCTGGACCAGTAAACGCCACGTTTAGAATCGAACAAGAAGATGAAATCTTCAGTATTTTCCGAAATGGAGGAGCAAGTATAGAAACTGGTGCGTCGGCTATTTCTGGCCCTTATGAAATAAGTATATCTCAAACCAATGGAGTACGATATATTACTTCGGTGGCTTCGTTTTGTCCAAATTATCCAATTCCAGACCAATTTGTTGAACCAAAACGTGAAATTGAAG
>JADZFJ010000340.1 GCA_020849935.1 Crocinitomix sp.
AGTAGTGGATGAAAAAGACCTCGATTTGACCCCAAAAGGTAAATTAGGAATTCACGACGAAGCCATGTTTGCTTATTTTTTGACAGAAATTCAGAACGCTAAACGTCCTTACTTTTATAATCTTTTTAACCAAAGCACCCATTCGCCTTATGACATGCCAGCGCCTCCATTTCCGGGATATAACAATGACGGATATGTCACCAGCATGAATTATGCCGACAAACATTTAGGAATATTTGCCGAAGCTTTGAAAAAATTACCAGATTTTGAAAACACCTTGGTCATTTTTGTCGCCGACCATGGAAGGGCGAATATTTTTAATGAAGATACCTACAGCGAAAAATACTTTCACATTCCTTTATTGTTTTGGGGCGGCGCACTTAAATCGGCTTATGCAGGCGTAAAAAATGACAAAGTGGGTTCACAAGCTGATCTCGCAAAAACCCTACTTCACCAGCTTAAAATCGATGCCCAAGAATTTCATTGGAGTAAAGATTTGTTTAATCCAACTTCAAAAGCGTGGGCCATTTGCACATCTACCTTGTCTTATGGGTGGAAAGATCAAGATGGTTATACGGTTTATCACATGATCGATCAACGACTTGTTAGCTCGCCTTATTCGGACCAAAACTCAATCGACTTGGCGCTTTTGCGCTGTCGTTCGGTGATCGAAGCTCAATACCGAGAATTTGTAAAACTGTAGTTGAGTCCTCATTATTAGCTGAATCCTAAAAATTGAAGATTCACATTCGTTTTTTTTCTTCGTTTTAATTTTGTAGCTTTGTCACTATTGTAAATTTTTTAAATAAAAAACATGAAAAAAATCGTACTATTATTGTCTCTCTGTCTTTTGGCGACTGTCGGAGAGGCTCAAGTTCTCTTTTACGTAGAAGCCCCTTCGCCAAATGAAGGTAATTATGACATGACCTATGCCGAGCCAGGCACTTGGGGAGTCGCAGATTTAGAAGATCCTTTAAACTCTGTAAGCGGTTTAATGGTACTTGTGGATGACGGATCTGGTTTAGAAAATCCAACAGCTTGTGCTGCATTGGATGATTTAACAGGAAAAGTTGCCTTTTTATACCGTGGTACTTGCGAATTTGGAACCAAAGCCTTAAATGCACAAAATGCAGGTGCAATTGCAGTGGTAATGGTAAACAACTTAGCTGGTGCTCCAGTAACAATGGGTGCAGGTGCTGATGGTGCTACAGTTACCATTCCAGTAATTATGATTGACGCTATTGATGGTGCACTTTTAAGAGCCGAGGCGGAAGCTGGAACAACCGAAGTATTTATCGGAAGTAAAAACGGTTTATATGCTAATGACTTAGGAATCAACGACGGAGATTTCTTACGTGCTGAAAGATTTGGTAACTTACAACAACTTTCTCAAAGTGGTTCTGAGTTTGAAGTTGAAATGGGATCTTGGGTTAGAAACTTTGGATCAAACGCACAAACTGGTGTTGTTTTAACAGCAACCATTGGTGTAGAAGGTGGTGAAATTTATAACGAATCTTCAGACCCTGTTTCTATTCCTTCTGGCGATAGCGTTTTTATTCCGCTTCCAACGTTCACACAAGCAACGTATGCAAATGGTTATTATCACGTAGATTATTCAGTTGAAGCTGATGCTGCTGATGAATCTGATTATGACAATACAGCAGAAGCAGATTTTAATATGAGCGATGATTTATTTTCAATGTCTGCGTTAGATGAAGCTACTTCAATTCCTGTAAATTCAACTAACCAATTTAACGGAACTACTGATAACTTATTTAGCTGCTTATATTTCCAAGATCCAAATGCAAGTAGATTAGGGGTTAAATCATTGAACTTCTCAGCAGGTACGTCTCAAAATCCTGATCCAACTTCGATCGACGGACAAGCATTCGACATTTATATTTATGAGTGGAACGATGTTTGGGTAGATTTAGATGATCCAGGTTTTGCTATTGCTGACATTAATGATATCGCAAACGGTGAATATATTTACACGAGCGATGCACAAGGAGAAAATGTAAATGTTCTTCTTGAAGAGCCTGTTTTATTGGAAGATGATCAAAAATATTTATTCTGTGTTCAAATGTACGGAACAATTATTTATCCTGGTTATGACACAAAAACTGACTACAGATGGAATGTTGAAGCTTATAGAATGCCTACTTCACCTGCCTACACAAGTGGACAATGGTATGCTTTAGGATTTGGTAGCGATTTTAATCCTTCTATTTCAGTTGAAATGTTTAATGCAGACGAGTTAAATTTAGTGGAGATTCCTGAAATGGAATTAACAGCTTTCCCTAACCCTGCTAACCACATCGTTCATATTCCAATGACGGTAAAAGAAGGAAATATCCACATGACCATTGTAGATGTAACTGGAAAAGTAGTTGCTGTTCAAGATGTAACCATGAACGCACCAAGATTAGATGTTGACGTAACAGCTTTCTCAGCTGGTTTATACATCATCAACCTTGAATTTGCTGATGGTACAAAAGGCTCAATTAATGTAGCTGTTTCTAAATAAGAAGCTTAACCAATCATTTAAAAGCCTTATCGAAAATTTCGATAAGTCTTTTTTTTATGCTTAAAATTCCGCTGACTGAAGAATCGCAAAGTGTTAACAATTATTGATAAGTGACCCAAAAAACGGATGAAAATCTAACAGGTAATTAATATATTCGTTCTTCCAAATAAGTACAAGAGTGTCTAAGAAAACAACAACAGAAAACGCAACGGTAACGCCGTTGATGAAACAATACAATCAAATAAAATCAAAGTATCCGGATGCTTTGTTGTTGTTTCGTGTGGGTGATTTTTACGAGACTTTTGGACAAGATGCCATTCGCGCTTCCAATATCTTAAATATAATTCTAACAAAGCGTGGGAAAGACAGCCCATCTGAAATTGAATTGGCAGGTTTTCCGCATCATTCGTTGGATACTTATTTGCCAAAATTAGTGCGGGCAGGCTTGCGCGTGGCTATTTGCGATCAATTGGAAGATCCTAAAATGACCAAAACCATTGTAAAACGTGGTGTTACTGAGTTGGTCACTCCGGGCGTGTCTTACAATGACAAGGTGTTAAATGGCACTGAAAATAATTTCTTAGCCGCCATCCATTTTGATGGGGTCAATGCCGGGGTGGCTTTTATTGATGTTTCCACCGGTGAATTTTTAGTGGCTGAGGGAGGTTTTGATTATATCGATAAGTTAATCCAAAGTTTTTCACCGAAAGAAATCTTATTTCAAAAAGGAAAACAAAAAATTTATTTTGAGCATTTTAGCGATAAGTTTTACACCTTTAAACTCGAGGATTGGGTATTTACCAAAGAATATGGCCGCGAAAGTTTGGAAAAACAATTTGAGGTAAAATCCCTGAAAGGGTTTGGGGTCGACAACCTCGAATTGGCCATCATTGCCGCAGGGGCCGTTTTGTATTACCTTTCACAAACACAACACGACCGTGTCGGACACATTACCACCATTTCTCGTTTGGAAGAAGATAAATATGTGTGGCTCGATCGTTTTACCATTCGAAATTTAGAGCTGATTTATTCGCATAACGAAGGTGCTGTGACCCTGATTCAAATTTTGGATCAAACCTTAACCCCACCCGGTGGAAGGTTGATGAAAAGATGGATGGTTTTACCCCTGAAAGATCTTGGTCCAATTCGTGAACGGCATCAAATTGTCACTTATTTAATTGCTCAACCACATTTTAAAGAAATAATCGAAGTTCAACTGAAAGAAATTGGTGATTTAGAACGGATCATTTCTAAAGTTGCGACCACACGCATCAATCCGAAAGAAATTGTTCAATTAAAACGTGCCTTGCAAGCTATCGAACCAATTAAAGAAGCATGTGCAACCTCAGACGAAAAATCGCTTAATTTATTATCTGCGCATCTAAATACCTGTCAAGCTTTGCGCGAACGCATACAAAATGAGCTCGAAGAAGAACCTGCAATTGCCATTGGAAAAGGACAAGTAATTGCCGGAGGAGTTAATGCCGAATTGGACGAATTGCGATTGATTTTGAATTCGGGCAAAACCTACCTCGATCAAATGCGCGAACGCGAGGTGGAACGAACGGGTATTACCAGTATCAAAATTGATTTTAACAATGTCTTTGGCTATTTTATTGAGGTTAGAAATTCGCACAAAGAAAAAGTGCCCGATAATTGGGTTCGAAAACAAACCTTGGTCAACGCCGAAAGGTATATCACCGAAGAATTAAAAGAATACGAAGCAAAAATTTTAGGCGCTGAAGAAAAAATTTACAAATTAGAATCTTCCTTGCTTACTGATTTAATTTATGCCATGGCGGATTTTATCACCCCCATTCAGCATAATGCGGCGCAGTTGGCAAAGTTAGATTGTCTCCACGCATTCGCAAAAGTGGCCATAGCAAATAATTATTCGTGTCCAGAAATGAATGATTCTTTGACCATTGACATTAAAGATGGTCGCCACCCAGTCATTGAAAATCAATTGCCCATTGATGTACCGTTTATTGCAAACGATGTTTATTTGGACAATGAAACGCAACAAATAATTATGATTACTGGACCAAATATGTCTGGTAAATCTGCTTTGTTACGACAAACAGCCATCATTAGTCTTATGGCGCAAATGGGCAGTTTTGTTCCTGCCGCCAAGGCTTCGCTCGGAATTGTCGACAAAATTTTTACCCGTGTTGGAGCGTCTGACAATATTTCATCAGGCGAATCTACCTTCATGGTGGAAATGAATGAAACGGCAAGTATTCTAAATAATCTTTCCGAACGCAGCCTCATCATTTTAGATGAAATTGGGCGAGGAACCTCTACCTATGATGGAATTTCTATCGCCTGGTCGATTACGGAGTACTTACATCAAAATAAATTGGCACATCCTAAAACCTTATTTGCCACGCATTATCACGAACTTAACGAAATGACATCGTCTTTTCCGCGTATTAAAAATTTTAATGTTTCGGTCAAAGAAGCGGGGAATAAAATTCACTTTATGCGAAAATTAGTTCCCGGTGGTAGCGCACATAGTTTTGGAATTCATGTGGCAAAAATGGCGGGTATGCCAAAAGAAGTATTGTCGCGTGCCGATCAAATTCTGGTGCAATTAGAAAAAAATCATTCGGGCGATTTAAAAGAAGAAATGAAAACGATTGCCACCGACTCGGCCATGCAACTGAGTTTTTTCCAATTGGACGACCCTGTTTTAATGCAAATTAAGGACGAAATTAAAAACATTGACATCAACACCCTCACCCCGGTCGAAGCCTTGATGAAACTCAACGAAATTAAAAAATATGTTGGAGGATAAATGAAAAATCACTTCAATTTTTCAGCATCTTTTCAAATCGAGCCAAATAAATGCTTATTAAATCATTAAAACTTTCAAATATTACAATTTTTAATTATTGTTGTAGTTTTTCTTTTCGAAATTTATATCCAGCATCAGCTTTAAATGTCAAGTAACCAATTAAAAACATTTAAATGCTTAATCCCATTGCGAGGTTGCACAAAGGAATCTGTGGTCAGAAGAAACTTTGGATAATTATCGTTTATTTTTTCTAAGGCTCCAAATTCCCGCTCCATGGTTTTTTCCGAATTCATTTCCCAAGCCACTTGGTAATATTCTAATTCACCAAAAGGCGTTTTACAGACAAAATCCACTTCTTGATCTCGGGTAGTACCTGTCCAAATTTTGTTTCCTCTACGAAGTAATTCGAGGTAAACAATATTCTCTAAAATATGACCTCGATCGGTAGTCCGTTCTTTTCCAACTAAAATATTGAGCAAACCTGCGTCAACAAGGTAATATTTTTCTTGGGTAGCCAATTGTTTCTTTCCTTTCAGATCAAAACGATTCACTTTATAAAACACAAAACTCGCCACCAAATAGTCTAAATATTTTTCAACGGTCGTGTTATGGGTGTTTTGTCCATCATTTTTCAAGGATTTTGCAATATTCCCAGGAGAAATCTGATTCCCAACATGTGAAGCAACGAATTTAACAATGTTTTCGAACGCTCTTTTGTCATTAATTTGATGACGCTGCGCAATGTCTTTCTCAACGATTGTCGTATAAATTCCCTCTAAATAGGCATAAATTTTATCAAACCCTCCCCCCCTTAACTCAACACCTTTGGGTAACGAAGTTTCGTTGACATAATCAAAAAACAAACTTTCGTAATTGAGGTAATTAATGGAGGTGTCAATGTTTCTTGCTGTTAAATATTCCTTGAACGAAAAGGGTAAAATAGATATTTCAATGTATCGACCACTTAATAAGGTTGCTAATTCGCCCGAGAGTAGAAATGCGTTAGAGCCTGTGATATACACGTCCATCATTGGTTTGATAAATAAACCATCAACCAATCGCTCAAAATCTTTCACATTTTGCACCTCGTCTAAAAAAACATAACAGGATTTTGATAAATCTAATTGGCCTAAAATATAGGCGTACAAGCCATCCAAATCGTTCAGGTATTTTCGGAGCTCAAAATCTTCAAAATTTAAAAATACGATTTGCCCCGCTTCAACCCCCATCTCAATCAACTTTTGGCGATACAATTCAAAGAGGGTACTTTTTCCACTTCGCCTCAAACCACTCACCACCTTAATAAGGTCTTTATCCTTATAGGCTAGTAATTTACCGATATATTCCTTTCGGTTGGTATAATGTCTCATACGACAAAATTAAGAAATAAATCATTAAAACTTACAAAAATTACAAGTTTTAATGATTGTAAAAATTTTGCGTTATCAAATTAACCGATTTAAGAGGTCGAAATTTCATCCTTCAAGCTCCAAATTATAAACACATCCTCCACGCCTATAAACTAGTCTAAGCCCAGTGAAAACGGTATTAATTAAAAATTATATTGGG
>JADZFJ010000341.1 GCA_020849935.1 Crocinitomix sp.
CTGAAGAAATAAAATCAACCCCAGTTTCGGCATACGCCACGATGGTCTCTTCAGTAATTCCTCCCGATGCCTCGGTTTCATAGACCGATTGATCGATTAAGGCCAAAGCTTCAACAATTTGTGAAGGAGAAAAATTATCCAACATAATTCGATCTACGTTTCCACACGCAATTACTTGCTTTACTTCGTCAATATTGCGGGTTTCAATTTCAATTTTAAGTTGTTTGCCTTTTTCTTTGAGGTATGAATTTGCTCGTTCAATGGCTTGTGGAATTCCACCTGCATAATCGACATGATTGTCTTTAATCATGATCATGTCATACAGAGCAAACCGATGATTTGAACCACCTCCGATTTTAACGGCCCATTTTTCCATTAAACGGATACCCGGTGTTGTTTTTCTTGTATCTAATAATTGTGCATGAGTGTGTTTAATTAGTTTGGCCAAGTCATGCGTCTTGGTGGCAATACCACTCATGCGTTGCATAAAATTTAAGACTAATCTTTCAGCAATTAATATCGAACGGGAAGAACCGGTAACATGCAATACAATTTGTCCTTTTTTAACCGCTTCACCATCTCGAATTAAAATTTCTAATGCCAAGTTCGGATCCAATCGATGAAAAATAATTTCTGCCAATTCGACTCCTGCTAAAATTCCATCTTCTTTAACAATTAATTGCGCTTTACCTTTTGCATTTTCAGGCACGGTTGCTAAGGAAGTGTGATCTCCGTCTCCAATATCTTCATTTAAAGCATTGTCGACGATCTTGAGTATCTCTTCTTTTTTAAGGAAATCCATCGTTCAATTTATTTTAACCCAACAAATGTCTTTACATCATCGCCGGTAATCTCACTGCCACAAAGAATAATTAATCGTTCGACGATATTTCGTAATTCACGAATATTACCTGTCCAATTAACTTCTTGTAAAGCAATTAATCCTGCCGCCGTAAAAGATTTTTGCGCCATTCCATGTTCTTGACACAATTTTTCGATAAAATAATTTGCCAAAATTGGAATGTCATCTTTCCGATCGTTTAATGAAGGAACATTAATCACAATTACGCTTAATCGGTGATACAAATCTTCGCGAAACGTACCTTCTTCGATCATTTTTCGTAAATCTTTGTTGGTGGCAGCCACCACTCTTGGGTTCACTTTAATGTCTACTTCTCCCCCAACCCGTGTAATTCTATTTTCTTGTAAGGCCCTTAATACTTTGGCTTGCGCCGAAGCACTCATATCACCAATTTCATCTAAAAACAAGGTGCCTGTAGTTGCTAATTCAAATTTACCTTTCTTTTGCTTTACCGCCGAGGTAAAGGCACCTTTTTCGTGCCCAAACAATTCTGATTCAATCAATTCGGAAGGAATGGCAGCGCAGTTTACTTCAACAAAAGGTTCTTTATTTCTCGCGCTATGCTCATGTAATTGTCGCGCAACTAATTCTTTCCCTGAACCATTTGGCCCTGTAATTAACACCCGAGCTTCGGAAGGAGCGACTTTTTCAATCATTTCTCGGATTTTCGCAAGAGGCTCTGAATTTCCGATAATGTTGTAATTTTTTGAGTGTTTTTTAATTTGATTTTTTAAGACTTTTGTCTCTTCCACCAAATTAGTTTTTTCGAGCGCATTTTTGATCGTAACCAAAATACGATTTAAATCGAGTGGTTTTTCAATAAAATCATACGCGCCATTTTTAATTGAATCAACGGCAGTTTCAATATTACCATGTCCTGAGATCATAATAATAGGAGTTTCTAGACCATCATTTTTGAGCGTAGTTAAAACTTCAATTCCGTCCATTTGCGGCATTTTGATATCGCAAAAAATTACATCATACGTATTTGTCTTCGCTTCAAGAATTCCAGACATTCCATCTTCGACAGTTTCTACCGTGTAATTTTCAAATTCAAGAATTTCTTTTAACGTCCTTCTGATGCTTCTTTCGTCATCAATTATTAGAATTTTTGGCATAGTATTACTCATTTATTATCAACCGTAATCAAGGGTAAAGATATTAATTTTTACTTGATTCTACGATGACAAATCAAACGTTAAGATTTTAATGAAGAATTATTGTGAGATTGAGTATTCGGTACTGCAATTATTATACTATTTTCGCTTCTAGTTGCCTTGGTGCAAAAGAGAAAGGTTTTATTGTAAAACGATTTATTAAAAAATAATGTCAAAATCCACATTCACGGTCATAGGAAATCAAGAATGGTGCGCATTTCCTGAATTAAAAACTCCCGCTATCAGAGCGAGAATTGATTCAGGAGCAGGCACTTCATCCATACATGCTTCAAACATTAAACTTTTTACACGCGATGGCGAAAATTGGGTAAAGTTTGAAATTCATCCTTTACACGAGTCTCCAAAAATTATTTTGCGTAATGAGGCAAAGATTGTTGGGGTAAGAAAAGTGAAAAATACGGGTGGTACAAGCGAAAGAAGATACGTGATTAAAACCCCTATTAAAATCGGCGAATTTGTTTACGATATTGAATTGACCTTGGCTAACCGCGATTCGATGGGATTTAGAATGCTGCTTGGAAGAGAAGCTATGAAAAATCGATTTGTGGTGGATCCAGGTGCTGTGAATTCGTTGGGAGATTATACTGCCCATGAGATTCAAGAAATGTATCACATGGTTGAAAAAAAGACGGGTGGTTTAAAAATCGGTGTCTTGGCGACTAACAGAGATTTGTACAGCAATATTCGAATCATGCAAGCGGGCGAGGAACGTGGCCATGACATGAAATTTTTAAATGCTGAATTGTGTTACATGAAAATGGATGCCGATGCACCCGAAATTCGTTACCGAGACGGGACAAAACTAGAAGAATTAGATGCCATCATTCCAAGATTACGTCCTTCCATGACGCATTATGGTTGTGCTTTAATTCGCCAATTTGTTTCTATTGGTACGTATAGTTTAAATGGATCTGATGCCATTATGCAATCGCGCGATAAATTATTTTCATCACAAATATTTTCTAAAAACGGTATTAATACGCCCATCACAGGTTTTGCAAAATCTCCTTTAGACACAAAAGGGCTTATACAAATGGTGAATGGCGCTCCTTTAATCGTAAAATTATTGGAAAGCACCCAAGGAAAAGGTGTTGTATTGGCTGAAACGAATAAAGCAGCGGAGAGTGTCATCAACGCATTTAAAAGTTTAAAAGCAAACATTTTAGTGCAAGAATTTATCAAAGAAGCAGGAGGTAAAGACATTCGTTGTTTTGTGGTCAATGGAAAAGTGGTGGCAGCAATTCAACGCGAAGCACAAAAAGGGGAATTTAGATCGAATATCCACATGGGTGGTATTGCAAGTGTAATTAAAATAACTGCCGAAGAACGAAAATTAGCGATAAAAGCAGCGAAAGTACTGGATTTACCAGTTGCAGGAGTGGACATCATTCGATCTCACAAAGGTCCGATGGTACTTGAGGTGAACTCGTCTCCAGGATTGGAAGGGATTGAAGGAGCTACTGGTAAAGACATTGCGGGAATGATGATTGAAGCGGTTGAAGTGAAAACTGGTTATGTTCCAGAATAATTAAAACTCGACGGTTCAAAAATACTCGATGAATTTTGAGCGAGAATGTGATTTTATCCAATTAATTATCGTAATTTAATGGTGCATATTCAAGCTCCGCAATGCGAAAATTAACTATGATCAAAAAAAACACCTCTATATCAGCACTATGTCTGGTTGTTGGACTTTTTTTTCAGGTTCAAAAAGCGCATTCTCAAATCGAAAAATGTGAATCCTACCAATATAATTGGGTTTTTAAAGATACCTTAGGTGCATTAAAGTTGGTTTCTTGTAATTTGTCTGAGCTCCCGAAAGATTTGGTTCAATTTGTCATGTTGAAACATTTGGATGCCAGCCAAAATGAAATTAGGTATGCCACTTTTGAATATTTACCAAATTTGATTGGTTTAGACCTGAGTCACAACAAATTAGTTAGTGTGCATAAGTCTATCGATCAGATGAAAACCTTGCAGTTTTTATACCTCGATCACAATGAATTGACAAAAATCCCAGAAACAATAAAGGCGATTAATCAATTAAAAGTGTTAGACCTAAGTAATAACCTACTAGTCGAATTACCTGAGCATTTGGGTGAACTTACGCAACTGGATTCCTTGGATTTACAAGAGAATAAATTAGTAGCAATTAATAACTGGATCAATCCGTCCATGAAATTAAAATACATTA
>JADZFJ010000342.1 GCA_020849935.1 Crocinitomix sp.
ACAATCTTATAGCGTTTCGGAAAGCGAAACACATGTCAATTTATTTTATGCCGAAATTAAAGATTCAATCTCAAATCCCATGAAAATCGGATTTTTATTCGAGGCAACATACGTTAAAATAGTTGATAACGAGGCCAAAATTCGCACCTCCATACTATTTAATTATTCCCCATTTAATAATGTCCAAGGGTATTATCGGTTTTCAAATTTAGGCTTTTTAAGTGCTGGAAATTTTAATCAACCACTCACCAGCCTAGGCATTCGGTTCAGCTATTTAATTCCCCGCCGAAAAACCATTTTATCCCCAAAACCCGAATAATCCTTTAAAATTCGAGGGTCTATTTTTCTAACTTCAAACAACACCAGTTCAAATCATCCATACTTTTTGGGCGCTCGGGCGGGCTGCTCCGGGCTGCGCTTCGCTCCGGTTTTTATCCCCAATCTAATTAAATTGTGGATAAAAGAACTAAACCCTCCATATCCCTAGCGCGGGTTTTTTGCAAAAATTTTGACTTTGTTCTGTTCTTGGTTTGTAACACGTTAAAAAAAAATCTACCCATCACTTCTTTGGTACCATTTTTAGTTAGGTATTTACACCTAAAAACTAAGTGTAAAAACTTAAAAATAAATGATAATCAATATTTTAATTAAAAATAGTCGCTCTTTTATTTGGTTGGTGTTTTTTTTTAATATATTATTGCATTGTCTAATATTGGCCAAAAAAAGAGACCTAAAACAAGTTAAAATTTTAAATTTAAGAAAAATGAAAAAGTTAATTTATTGTGGATTAATCCTCAGTTTTATAGGAGTTGGATTAATCGCATGCAAGAAAGAAAATTTGACAGCCGCTGATAAGCTGAATGTTGAAGCAAGTGAAAGTGTTTTGAATCGCACCGCTCAAGGTGTGTCAGTTGTAAATGGTATGTTAAAGTTTGACGATGTTGAGCACGTTCAAAGTACCTTAGCAACTCTAGAAAGTGCCTATTTAAATCATGAAAATGCATTTTTAGCCTTGTATCCTGGAAAAACAGGAGAAGAACTTATGGAAATCGAAGATTCTATTAATTTTAATGACTACGAAACTTATGAGCAATTTGAGAACGCCTTAAATTTCATTTCATTACGTTCAATAGTTCACGACGAATACCTTGCTTACATAAATTCATCCAACGTAAGTGCCCCAGAACCAGAAGGTCATTTTATTTTTGAAGAGTCAGTTAAGTCTATCCTTAACGAATTTGAAGAAGTTATGATTGATAGTGCTATCTATAAGTTTTACGAAAACGGTTACTTAAAAATAGTTGATGGCGATTACGCAACGCTGGTTCTTATTCGTGGGGATTATAGCCTTGCCAGCAGTATGAGCAATGTTGAAATTGAAGGTGATGTTTCAACTTTTTTAAATAAAACGGCTGGATGCGATGGATTTAGAAATAAGGGTGATAAGTACACTCATCCAGATGGAAATAAACGGATTAAATGGGATGTTGGTATTAAAACCTATCCATGGACTAGATATGTTATAGCAGCATCTGAGAATTACATCAAAAATAATGGAAAATGGAAAAAATTCCGATGTTATACTAAATGCCGAGTGTGGGGTGATATTTCAAATTATATCACTTTGGAGGACGGATCTAAAACTGCTGATTGTGAAACGCCTATCACATTTAACACTTCTACTGGAGTTTACAGTGACAGATATGACACAAAAAGCTGGCAACATAAAGTTTTTGTTGAAACGCGTACCAAAACGGGTTGGGTGAAAGGATATCATTATTCATACCTTACAACAGGGGTTGAATATAATAGTACCCTCACCTTTTAAGAAATAATTACACCTCGCCTCTCGGTCCAATCGGAAGGCGAGGTTTTTTCCTTAAATTCGCTTTATGAAGTTTTTGTATTTCTTTTTAATTTCCTTGCAACCTATGCTGCTACTGGCTAAATCTAACAATGGTTTAATGCAGGATAGTTTGATGTCTAAAAATTATTTCTCACTTCAATTTACACCATATTTTACGAGTAAGGTAAAATTCGAACACAAAGGAGTTGAATTAGTTCAGTCAAAACATTTATTAAGTGGTGAAATTGGACTTGGATATTATAGAGAATTTAATAATGGTTGGAATCTCCATTCAACGTTGAATCTGGGCTTAATGCCTTTTAATTATAATTTTGAATTTGATGCCCCAGAAGGAAGTATTTTTAAAACAGAGCCTTTTAAAAATCATGATACTCTAGATTTTAATTGGTCTGAATATAACGTAATACAATCGTATGCTAATTTTGATGTACTTTTTTCGAAGGATGTTTATCAATTTAAAAACAGAAATCAATTAGAAATTGGTTTAGGATTGCGAACATTTAGATATTTTATCGATTATAGCCAACAAGAATATGGAAGTTCGTACGGAGGAGTAGGAACTGATTTCGTTGCTCGATTATTCGACTCAGATATCAACGATACAATCACCAATCGATATAAATTAGCCTTGATTTTAGAAGCAAGTTACTCTAAATCATTGAAAAATAGGCAACAAATAAAAGCCTCACTGTTTATTAATTATTCACCTTTTAATAATATTGAAGGATATTATTGGTTTTCTAATTTAGGTTTTCTAAGCGCAGGACCATTTAGTCAAAAATTAACTTATCTAGGTTTTAGATTCAGCTATTTAATACCACCAAAAAGAGTTCGTGTCAAACCTGATTAGTTTGAAACACAAAAAAAAGCAAAAATTTACCAATTGGAATTAAAAGGAGCA
>JADZFJ010000343.1 GCA_020849935.1 Crocinitomix sp.
ATTTGACTGTCAATACAAATCACCCTGCTGTTGGCGCTGTTTTGAAAAAACAAAAAGAAAACCGTGGAAAAATGGCGAAACAATTAACCGATTTGGCCATGCTTTCACAAGGTATGTTAAAAGGTCCTGCCTTAACTGAGTTTATTAAACGCAGTATTGAGTTGGTGAAATAATTTCATCTGGAATTTATAGATTTATGAGAAAAGGAGATGCGTTTGTGTCTCCTTTTTTTGTGAAGACAATTTATTAAGATTGCATAAGATAAATTGGATTTTGAATTGAGTAGCTTGCGTTAGGGATAGCAGAGAAAAGCCCGGAAGCCCCAATTTAATTGGGGATGAGGACTTGTAACGAATAGCCCGACCCGGACGATCCCGATCCCCAAATCGTTGGGGACGGGATGTCTGGGTAACGCCCAAATTATTGTTCTAATAAATATGCCGGTTTCACAATAACCACCCCATACCCATCCGGATCGAGAAGGGCAATCCCATTTCGTCGCCAATAAGGATTTTGCGGTTGAACGGTTGGATAATTAGCCTCTTTAATTCGTTTCAAGATGTTTTCAAATTCGATTTTATCAGGGTAAAATACCAAAAGATCGTCCACATCTGGTCGATGAAGCGGCTGTTGCCAAGAAACAGTGAATTCAAGGTGCCACGTCGAATTTTCGTTTATTTCTCCGATAAAAACACCGTCGTACCCTTCGTGATTTTGAAAATCGCCAAGTACTTTTAAACCAATTATTTTAGTGTAAAAATCGATAATGGGTTGTAGAATATTTGTATGTCGTGCTGCCCTAAATTTCATTGGTTAAATAAGTTAAGTTGGTTGGTCAAACTGCCTTCCAAATTTAATAAATACTCTTTGCGCGCTAATCCACCCGCATAGCCCGTGAGGTTTTGATTACTTCCGATCACCCGATGACAAGGAACAATGATGGCTAATTTATTTTTCCCATTGGCACTTGCAACGGCACGAATGGCTTTGGGGTCTCCTAATAAATTTGTTTGTTGGCGATAGGTTCGTGTTTGACCATAAGGAATATCGTTTAAAGATTCCCATACTTTTTGCTGAAATGCAGTACCGACAAATTGATAGGGGAGGGTGAATTCTTTCCTTGTTCCTGAAAAATATTCGTTTAATTGAATTGCTGTGAGATCAATTATTTCGTTGGTTTGGTTGATCGCTTTTGTGGCAATACTCGGATGATTTTCGATGGATTGTAGATCGGCAGCAATCCTTGCATAATCAGAAAAATTACAATATACCAAGTGCGTTGAAGTGGCCATTAATAGCAATGAACCAATTGGTGTAACAACTTCGGATGTATATAACGATTCCATGGAATCAAAGTTAGGCATAAAATTTGCCGAATGAAAAAAATGATTAAATTTAGGACTTATTAAAAATTGAAGCAACATTCTTAAATTGTTTACGTCTAACAAGAAATAAAATTAAATTATGTTTTTAAAATCGTTTATCGCTGCCACCTTGTTGGTTTCTGGTTTAAGTACTTTTGCACAAGCAGATACAGACAGAACAGAACTTGCATCTACCTGTTATTCAGCACCAACTACAATTTCTGTTGAATCTGCTGGAACAACTCCATTTGATTTTGTATTAACCTTGGATTGTCAGATTTGGAATTATTCCTTACAAGTAAAAGACGCAGAAGGCAACGTAGTTTTCGAATCGAAAGACCCTGCTGCTGTTTGGAATGCTGCTGATGATTTAGCTGGAGTTTATACGTGGACCTTGAGAGGATCAATGGGAACTACTATTAGTTACTACCATATCATCAAGTCGGCAAACGTAACAGTTATAAAATAAGTTTACGATTTAAGTTTACTGCGTTCGTTTTTTGACGGACGTTTTTTTTCTATTCTCCAATAGCCATTTGCTATTGAAAAGAAAATGATTATGTTTGCGTAGTCGATTTTCTTTAACGTGATTTTACCTGAATGATTTTTAATTCAATTGAATTTCTACTTTTTGCAATTGGATTTTTCTTGCTTTGGCCGATTTTAGGCAAGCGAAATAATTCACGATGGATCTTTATCACGGTTGCCAGTTTTATTTTTTATGGATGGTGGGATTGGCGCTTTTTATTCCTAATAATTGGTAGTGGATTAATTGATTATTTTTGTGGATGGGGAATTGAAGCGCAACCTAGGTACAGAAAATTGTTTTTCTATTTGTCGGTTTTTGGAAACCTAATCTCCTTATCAGTATTCAAATACAGTGTCTTTTTTGCAAATGTTCTGGAGGATATTTTTGCCAAATTTTCAGTTGAAATTCACCTCCAAGAACAGATTCCTGCTTTTGCGCTGATTTTACCTGTTGGGATTAGTTTCTATACGTTTCAATCCTTAAGTTATACCTTGGATGTTTATCGCGGAAGACTTAAACCGACCCGAAATATTTTTCACTTTTTTAGTTTCTTGTCCATGTTTCCGCAATTGGTGGCAGGTCCAATTATTCGTGCGAAAGATTTTTTAATGCAGCTCAATCGGTACCGCGTTCCAAATGCATTAGAAAAATGGAATGCCGTAAAGATGATTGTTTTTGGATTATTTCAAAAAATGGTCATTGCCGATAATTTATCTTTGTTTATAGACAGCGCTTTTGAAGGCAAGTCAGGATTTGATGGAACAGCTTATTGGTGGCTGGTGATGACTGCTTTTTCGTTTCAAATTTATGCCGATTTTAGTGGGTATAGTTTGATTGCGAGAGGTTTGTCGAAATACATGGGCTACCATTTTAAAATGAATTTCAACCATCCCTATCTTTCTAAAAGTTTGCGAGAATTCTGGACCCGTTGGCATATATCACTTTCAAGTTGGTTCAGAGATTATGTGTACATTCCAATGGGTGGTTCTCGAAGAGGGGTGCTTTATGGACTTTTAGCATTGGCTTGTACCATGTTGCTCTCAGGTTTATGGCATGGAGCGAAATATACTTTTTTGATTTGGGCTGGCATTCATGTAGTTTGGTTAATTATCGAACGATTGACCAAATGGCCAAAATTGTTTAAAAATTCGGCGTGGATTATTCCAATCATCTTTGCACAAGCCCTTATAGCTTGGGTTTATTTTAGGGCAGCAGATGTCCAGCAAGGAAATACGGTCGTTGCAAATTTATTGTCTTTTAAGCCGAGTGATTTTACCTTTTTAACAACCTTTTATGACAGTATTTTCTTTTTAGCTTTGGCCGTATTGATTGAAATGGTGATTTATGTCCGCAAAAATTCGGTAGGTGTGCGAAAATTGTATGAACGAATTAATTTGGATGTAGTGTTGGTTTCGATGGCGATTATCTGCATTTTGTTTTTGAGGGGTGAGGGAAAACAATTTATTTACTTTCAATTTTAAGGATGAAAGTGAACTATAAAATACCGATCATGTTGGGTGTCACTGTGGTGATGTTCATTTTACTTAAGATCTGGTTGCCTACGCCTGCCAAAAACACGGAGTTGGTCAATAATTTTTGGTTGACCAAAACGCATGGCAATGCACAATTTAATTTTGTGGTTGGGGGAGATTCTAGGGTGTATCGAGGTGTGTCAGTGGATGCCATTGAAAAGGCAGTGGGCGCAGATTTACAAGGCCACAATTTAGGTTATTCAAGTGCTGGTTTTAGTACCGAATATATGAATTTTTTGACAAGTCGATTGTCTCCAAAAGGACAACGTTTTATGGTTTTAGGAATTACGCCACACAGTTTTACAATGGAAGCTGCTGCAAATTCGCATTTCCACCAATTTTATGACATACCTAAACTTGAAATCTATAAAGGACTTTATTTATCTGGCGTTTTAAAGCACTTTG
>JADZFJ010000344.1 GCA_020849935.1 Crocinitomix sp.
CAATTTAAAGGCAGTGGCAATCGCTTAATTTCTTTTGTTTTGTACCTGAAACCAGCATGGAAACCAACCGATTGTGGCGAATTAATCATCTATCAAGGAGACGAAACCAAAAAAATTGACCCAAAAAAAGGCCGCTTAGTTTTGTTTAAAAGCGATACCGTTTTACACGAAGTAAGTCAAACCAATGCCCCGCGATACAGTTTAACCGGTTGGATGCTCAGTCGCCCTGCAGGCTTGGGGTTTTTATAAAATTGTAGAAAAATCAGCATTTTCATCTTCCTTTCCTGATAAACCTCAGCATTTATCTGTGCCAATAAACATAGTTTTGTAATATGAATTCAAGTACAGCAACAGTGGTTTTTATAATAGTAATGTTGCATTTAGTGGCAGGCATTGCTTGGATAGCCTATAAAATGCGCAAACCAAAATAATCAGATTCCCTTATCAATCAACAGCTTATTATCAACTAACTAATTAGTTTTATTTTCTTTGTTAGGGCAGTTGTTTTGTTGCACAAACCATCCGGGCTGTTCGCTACAAATCCTCACACCCAAATAAATTGGGTGTTCCGGGTTTTCCACTGCCATCCCTTTTGCAAAAAAAATTTGGGTTTTTGTACTTCAAGATTGGTGTACCCTTCTTCTAAATTGGCTAATGGCTTATTTTATGAATTTAAAAGATTAGCTAAAAACAAATTGAGCTCGTTTGGCTATTCATCATTCTTCTCATAGGCGAAAGCTTCACTTCGGTGAATTTCATTTTCTGTGATAGCGCGAAATCCAAGACGTTTAAGATCACCAAACAGGTATTTTTCCCCTTTTTTATCAAATTAAAAACTAGGTATTTATACTGTTTTTTAGTAAAATTAATTGAGTTACCTTGTGGGCGGATTTTTGTAGGTTTTTTAATAACATCAATTCACGTTATGAGAATATTTTAAGCAATTAATGTTAAATTTTGTCTTACAAAAAAACGAATTGAAAATGGAACAACACCAGTTGAAAATCTGACTTTTAAAAACGATATGAATAATAGAAAAAATTTGATGAACTTCGTTAATTAATGAGTTATGCCTCACCCTAAAAGACGACACGACTGATAATAAACGAATATGATAGATTACGAGCAAAAAGTCCAGACAATTATTAATTCGATAATTACTTTTTCGTTTGAATTTGATTTTGAAACAGTCAAAAAGGAAATGGAATTGCAAGAAGTTTCTAAGGAAGAAATAGAGAAATTAGGAGACGAAAAAGTTAGGGAAAAGTTCAATTCCGCTGTATTCAAAATCAAATTACCTAACGGAACATTCATTGACGCTAATTCGATTGCAAAGCATAGTGCTGAGAATAATATTAAAGAACCAGTAATTTTTATAAATCCAAACTTTAAATATGTTCAATGGGTGGTAAAAAAAGACTTTACAACCCAACAAATCAAAAGGCATATAAAAAATAAACTGACAAATAATTCTGATTTAAATCTAAATGAAGTCCAAAAAGCTTTGGTAATTGCTGACACAAAAAATAAAAAAGCTGAAGGTTACATTAACGAACTACCAATAAAGACAAGTAATTTAATAAGTGAAGGTAAATTTCATATTCAATCCTCTTGCTCTCAAGAAAGTGCAATCAAAATGGTAAATGAAGTCATAGAGGAATTAACAAATGAAAAGAAAAGCTATGTGGCAAGTAAAATCAAACGAGACTACATAAACACATTCATTTACTTCATTTTCGTACTAGTTGTAGCTTCAATTTGGTTATTAAACAAACAATTTCAGACGCTTCCAATTTGGCTATCTAACACGATCGGTTTGATTTTGTTCTTAATTCCGTTGGTAGTTATGCGTTTAATTAATCACTCAATTTTTGACACATTGTTTTTCAGAAAAAAGGCAGAAAAGAAATACGAGAAAGAATTTAGCAATAAAGTAATATGACAATCGAAAAAGAAGGGCGAAGGCATAACAGGCGTTTGGCAAAAAAGCGGGTTCAGTGCTTAAATGAAGCTTTGTGCTTCGTATCAAGTTCAGTGCTGGCAGACAGTTTAGTGTTTCGAAATCCACTTCTTCGCCAAGCCCGAAACCGTTATCGGCAACCTTATGGCGACAGTGCAACTTCAAACATTTGAGCAAGAAATGAACGACAGAAAAATTCCAGCAAAGCTGATTGGCTATTCTTCGCAAAAGCAAAAGAGAAGCAACGCCACCCACAAGCAAACGCACAGTTGCTTCACATTTGCTTTTGCCTCAACGCACCAAGACCGACACGACTATGAGTAATAAAGACCTTTTAAAAAATCTTGCCGACAAACGAACTGCACATTTTCTTTCTCTGAAAAAAAACCGTGACCATTCTCATAGCATTATAGGCGAACAACTTTACAGCAAGAAATCTCATTTCATTTTTGAATTACTTCAAAATGCCGAAGATGAAAAAGCCAAGAAGGTGAAAATTTCCTTTGACAATGAGAAGCTAATATTTGAGCACAACGGAAATCCGTTTGACATTAACGACATTGATTCAATCACTTCTTTTGGAAACAACGAAAGGAAAAAACTCAAACCAAATGCAATCGGAAGATTTGGTATTGGTTTCAAATCCGTTTTTTCAGTAACTCAGAAACCAGAAATAAAATCAGGCGACTTTCACTTTGCTATTTCTGACTTCATTGTTCCAAACCTTATTGATTCAGAAAAAAGCAAGACGACAATAATTACACTTCCCTTTAAAGGTTCACAACAACATCAGATTGCATCTGATGTTGAGGCAACACTTAAAGAACTTAATTCAACTTATCTACTTTTCTTAAACAACATTGCCTTAATTGAAATTGCCAACTTGAATAATGGCGAAAGTCGGTTTATAAAACTCAAAGAAACCAACTACAAAAATTCCAACCTCAAACTATTCAGCATTTCAGAAGAAGAAAATCAAAAAGAGTTTTTATTGTTTGAGGACACAGTTTCAATTGCGAAAAAAAAGTTGCCAATTAAAATTGCCTTCACGATAAGCAGAAAGTTAAACAGAATAGAATTTGTAACACTTGATTCTTCTCCCCTGTTTGCCTTTTTTGCAACCGAAAAAGAAACCAACTTACCATTTTACATTCATGCTCCTTTCTTAACGACACCAGCAAGAGACAATATCATTAGTGATGACGAAAGGAATCAAAAACTTTTTTCTGCATTGACAGAGTTAATGGTTGCAGCGATTGAGCAACTTAAAACCAATAACCTGATTGACTTGAATACCTGGTTAGTGTTTCCATGCAACATTTCATTCTACAAGAATGAAATCTATAAAATGTTTTGCGACAACTTCTTTCGTTTTCTCACAAACAAGAAAACTTTTATTCTTCCATCAGACGACAACGGGTTTTGTCATGTGTATTCAGCAATGAGAGTAAGAACAAAAGAATTCAAAACACTAATTAGCACAAAAGAGGCAAAGAGTTTTTTTGGGAGAACAGAGTGGGTAACACAAAAAATCAACAACACGGATTTTCAAACAATAAATACATGGATAGAACAACAATATAAAGTTCCGACAGTTGGCTTTAAGGAGTTGTGCGAAAAGGTTGATGATTCCTTTTTCAAAAATAAGTCGGATGAATGGTTGCTTAAATTTTATCAGTGCATAAGCGACACACCTGAATTATGGAGAGCCGCTAACAGAGGAATTACCGTTGGTGCATTGAGAAACAAAGCATTCATCAGAACGACAAAAAACAAAACAGTAAATCCATTTGACGACAATGGAAATCTCAATGTGTATTTACCAACAGAAGGAACTTCTGATTATCAGTTTGTAAAAAATGTTTTCCTTGCTGACAAGGATGCAAGACGATTATTCAAATCATTAAACATTACGACACCTGATTTAATTGCTGAAGTCAATGAGCATGTAATTCCACGAATTGCAAAAACTAAAAATCCATACAGAGGAATAAGAGAGGATATTCAAAAAATATTCAGAGCAATTAGGCGAGCAGACGATGTAGATGCAGAAGCAATTACAGACAAGTTAAAAAGCATTTCATGGTTGCTTGCTAAAAACAACTTGACTAAAAAAACAACACTCAATAAACCCGATGAAATTTATTTTCCAACAAGAGACCTTACTTCGCTTTTGGGTAAATCATCAACGGCAACTTTTCTTGATTCAACTTTATTCTCCGACACTAAAAGCAAACAGAACGCAAGAAGCGTTCTTGAAGATGTAGGAGTGTTTTTCAGACCAAGAAGATTTTACAAACAAGATGATGATATAGTTTTTGAAAATAGGATTGCATCAACTCAAAATTATTGGAATGGCAATGACATTGAGTTGGAAGGATTGAAAGAATATTTGCGTAAGACAGTTGATAAGAAAGCAAGCATAAACTTATGGAGTATCTTAGTCAAAAGCAGTGAAGGTTGGAAAACAAGTGGCTACGCAAACACAAAATTTATTCAGCAACTAAAAGAAACAAAATGGCTGTTCAACAAATTCGGACAACGACAAAAACCAAGTGAGATTACACCTTCTGAATTAGATGAAGCATATGAAGATTCAAGTGCTTTAATGACAGCACTTGAATTTAAAGCCGATGAGATTAAAGATTTTGAGTTGGAGCATGACGGTAAATTTCTTTCAAACGATGAACTTCAAAAGTTGAAAGATGAAATGACTGAATTGAAAAGAGAGATTGAACGATTAAAAAATCAATACGAACCGACACAAGAAGATGAAACTGAGAATAATTTACCTGACATTGATGATATAGAAATTGGCGATGAACTTTCATCAGACGAAACACAACCAACAGACGATGATATTCCTGACGACCACCAAACAGACGACTACACTAACAACGGTAGCAACGGTTCTGTTGGAGTTATGACAAGTTCTGTTCCTACTAAAAGGCAAAGGAAGATTGGAGTTAGAGGAGAAGAATTTGTTTTAAAATTATTGAGAGAGAGTTACAAGAATGACAACACGATTGAAGTTTGCGACTTAAACGAAGATGATAAATTAGGAGTTGGTTGCGACATCATTATAAAGAAAAACGGAGTAGCACAAACACTGATTGAAGTCAAAGCAACAGAAGGCGGTTACGAAAACAAGTTTAAAGTTTCAGAGAAACAATGGAGGACTGCAATCAAATCACACTTGGACAATGACGAACCAGAGTATCACATTTATTGTATTTACTATGCAGGCGGGACAAGTCCGCAGCACATAATTATTAAAGACCCAGTTGAGCGGATGATGAAAAAGCAATTACGATTTGTTGAACAATGGTTTAATGTAAGAAGCATAAAAAGATAATGACAAACACAGCACAGAACGCCAACGCATTTGCAAGCACATTTTATTTTTTCTCAACGCACAGCGCCTACGCAGAAAAAAATAAAAAGAGCTTGCAAGCCACAGCACCCGACATTGCAGACATTCGTGCTAAACTGGACACGACAGTACTACGGACGGAAAGAAACGCAGCCGATGAACAGCTCCTACTTGCAATTTTTTGTGCAGTTGCGGTCAAATGTATAACTTGGACATAGCAAAAACTGCAAG
>JADZFJ010000345.1 GCA_020849935.1 Crocinitomix sp.
GTTCTTTTTCATGATTTCTTTGTTTCCCACAGATTATGAATTTCACGTTCATATTCTGCCTTTATTTTAAGAGCCATTTCTATTTCTTTCTTCGGTGTTTTTTGAGATTTCTTTTGAAATCCATTCGCTATAACAACTAATTGTCCTTGGTCAAAAAAACAGAAGATTCTGAAGATATCACTACCTGTTTGAACTCTGATTTCATAAAGTCCATCTGTGTTTTCAATATGTTTCAGATACGTTTCTGGAACTCTTTGCAAGTCTTCTACCAAGTCAAAAGTCCAAACAATTTTTGCTTTTACTTTCTTGTTTTGTTTGGTAAAGAAGTCTTGAAAGTAGTTTTTGTAAAACGTTATCTTTCTATATTTCTGATTTTTGTCCACCATACAAAGGTACAAAAGTTTACCTAAAGTGAAACATTATTATTGGTTTATTTTCAATTGGTAATTGAACCCAAGGGTTAAATATTTTATGGAAGGTTGAATTTTTACATTTCCCCTCGCGTGAAGGATGGGAAGGATTGTTTGAGCTCCTTACCTTTTCGGTGATATCGCGTGGTGAAAAGGTAGATGAATTGGTAGATATGAACCGATAAGGTAAGAGCGAGCCTGGACAGCCTGACCCGGACACTCTGTCCCCAACTAGTTGGGGATCAGGATCGTCAGGGGCACGCCCAAAATTGTTTAGAAATTAAATTTTAAATCGCGTTCGTCCATGACATCGAATGAGACTTTGAACTGGACGTTTTTTGGTTGATCTTCTTTTGGCAAGGCGAACTGATTGCTGGCAACGCTGAACACCATGTACCCACCAATCCGCAAGCGTTTTCGGGCAAATTTAAAGGTGCGTTCGACCCCGAAAAAGAGCTCGGAGTAAAAATAATTATTGTGTTCGGGCAAGTAAATAAATCCAGCCCCTAATACCTCTTGCAGGCCTGTTTTTTTCATGTAGGGCAGTTTGTTAAACAAGGCCCCGTTAAAATGATGGATGTAATGTGCCTCTAAATAAAAATCTTGTGTTTCGTAAGACGAATCGAGGTTTTGGAAGGAGTAGAGGGGTTGGCTAAAGAGGAATCGGAAAATATTGTCTTGATCGGATTGGCGGAAAAACTTACGATCGATATATAAAACACTGTCTTGATTGGTAAACATCCCTGTTTTAATGCGGTATTTTGACATGCCTAAGGTTCGAATTTGAATGTCTTGCGACACTTCAAAACTTAAATAATCGTAATCAAGAATAGAGTTAAAAATTCCCTCGATTCCTTTTTCCCAATAGAATGAAAAGGTTGGCCAACGACTGCCTAACACCACTTTGCGATAAGGCTCAGAAACATATTTTTGTCCGGGGGTATAGGAAAATGAGGTGTTGGATCGGAAGGCTTTATAAGCCTCAAATTGGATAGGTGGACCGTTTTGTAATTCTTCGTCAAACCATGTCACGAATTTATAGTCCAAATCGAATGGTGAACGCGATTCTAATCGTAAACCAACTGAAAAATAAAATCCGTTAAAAATTTCAATATTATGCCAAACGCCTCCTTGGAGATTTTCGTAAATGTTTTCGCGTTTAAAAATTTGTCCCCAAGCATCGTAATTATTTATAAAGGAAGCGCCTTTGTCGAACCATACCGAATAAGTTCCGAACCTTTTGGGGTTATAGCGGTGATAAATTCGAGCGTTCCCCCTAAAATCGCCGTTGTTGAATCCGAAGGATGTATTGGTGGAAACATCTACCCACTGTTCGTTTTTCCATTTTTTGAAATAGCTTGCACCTGGACCGGCTCGAGTGCCACCAATTTGAACTGGTTCAATAAAATTTGCAAGTGAAGAAATGTACCATTGGGTTTTATTAAAGCGGTTTCGATGTTCGACGCCAAACCACAATATTTTTAGTGCAGTGATTTGATTAAAAACCGCATCCACCGAATCAAGGTAAGTTTCGGAGGTTAAGACAGCCATTAAACTGTCGTGTTGAAATTTTTTTATTTGTTCTTCAGGCGTGAGGGGAATGGGGCGAATTAAATCCCAGTAGGTGGTGTCCCGTTCGTACGCTTCTTTAGTGGTGATACCAACCTCATTAGAAAAAAACTTTTCGCCAAAATCTGGGTTGAGGAGATAATTGGAATAGACGACATTGGTGGTTCCTTTTACGGTTTCTTTTCCATATTTAGTGCTGTATTCGAAAAATTGCTTTTTCAAAAGCCAGCAACTGTCTTGTTTTTCAAATTCTTGAATGACATGAAAATCGTCGTACACTTTTAAATTTCCTTTGTGCAAAGTGACATCTACTTTTACCAAAACCCATTCGCTTTTAAGGATGTATAAACGACCCTGCATCGTGGTTGTTCCAACTGAACGCGGCTCAATTTCGACGGTGTAAATGGTGTCGTTATCAGCAGTGGTGGTGATTTCGACAAGTTTGTATTTATAGGTTAAAATTCCAGATGGATGCAAGGGTGAAACAATAGGCGAGACATGCAAATCCTCTTTGTTGATCAAACTTTCATAAAAATTAAAATCGCCCCCAACGGTTGATTGAAAATAAATTTGATTTGGATTTCCGATTTTTTCGTACCCATTTCGAATTTCTTTGAGGTCGTTTGGATATTGAAAATGTTTGGTCAGGTTAATTTCGACCATATTTAGTCGGTTTTCTCCGTCTAATTTTTTTTGAATTTCGTCTTTCTGCGCTTGGAAAAGGTCGTCTGGCTCTTTGTCATCTTCTGGATCCTCAGATGGTTTTTTTTCTTTTTTATCAAAAGTTTCTACACCTTTTATGTAGATATCGCAGGTGTAACCATCCACTTGTTGAATCATTTCCTTTTTATGGTCGATGACATTTTGAACGATGGACCAACCAATGTTCTTTTTTTTGGCGGTGATTTCGACTGAGTTTAATTCGTAATCGGCCTGTTTTAAATAGACATTTTGAACGGTTGGTTCGAGTGAATTTACGGTTACTTTCACCACTAAATCTTCGAAGCCAATACATTTATAGATGACTTCGTACGAACCGTAATCACAGCCAAAGGCATATTTACCTTCAAAATCTGAAACCCCGCCTACGTTGGTAAAATTTTTGACATAAATTTTCGCGAAGGAAATAGGATTGTTGAATTCGTCATAAACAAAACCAGTAATACTTTGCCCGAACAGTTGCCCTGACATCATAAAAATCCCAATAAATATGCCAATGATATACTTTATCACAACTTCGTTTCAGTTAGTGTCCTACACATAAGACAAAATTAAATTAAAAAAGTTACAATGCCTCAAAAAAAAAATGGACAGTACATTAATGCAGAAGAATTAAAAAGTAACAGTTTTTATTGAACAATTAATGAACTTCAAATATGAATGTACGATACACTTCCGTTAATTGTGGGATTTTGGCATTTCGTAAACTTTTATTTTCAGCCGAAAAAAGATCGAAGCCTAATTCTTTAGAAAGGGATTCAAGGGTTTTTTTGATGTTTTCATAGCTAACGGAATAGGAGACTGCTTGTTTTAATGAATTTTGAGCAGTCATCAGCCCGATGATTTTACCTTGTCCATTAAAAAGCGGGGCACCACTAATTCCAGGGTTGGAAGGCATTGAAATTTCGATATAATCCGAATCTGATTCGAAACCTGTTTCGGAACTTAACACACCTTTTGTGAAGGTGATGGTTTTTTTGGGATACCCCAGTGTAAATAAATCTTCCCCTAAAATTGCTGGTTTTTTTGCTAATTGATAAGGAATTTTATCAAAACTAAGTGCAAGTTCCTCCGAACATTTTAAAAGAGCGAGATCAATCAACGAATCGGTGTAAACCACTTCAACCTGAAAGGTTTTGTTGAGTTCTTTTTGTTGAAGGATGACCATTTTTTTACCTTCCACTAAATGTTTAGAACTCAAAAAGTAGCCTTGTTGTGAGATTAAAAATGCGGTACCTTTTGGCTGGGTTGAAATAAAGTCTAATTCGTCAATTAAATCCAACGATTTGTTCACTTGATCTTTTTGAATCCCATCTTGACTTAATGGATTTTCTGGGGAGGTTTCTTCCGTCACCGCCATCTCACTCGCATTGGCCAGAGGGGTATATCCCATGTTGGTTTCTTCTTGTTGGTCGCCATATCCAAACGGATTTAAAAATAAAACCAAGGCAATACTCGCAGCCACTGAAAAAGGGATGATAAATTGTCGTTTTTTCCAAAATGCAATTTTAAGTGGGTAAAGTTCTTGATGAATAGAGGTTAACTTGTCCGTGATTTTAGTGTATTCAAAACCATCGTGGAGCGTTTTTGAAAAACCTGTATACTCCTCAAATCGTGCTTTTAATTCGGGGGAGGTAGCCAAGGAGTTTTCAAA
>JADZFJ010000346.1 GCA_020849935.1 Crocinitomix sp.
ATAATCGATGAAAATTTTATTAGTTACATTTCTACTCTTTCAATCCGCACTGATTTTCGGACAAATGGGCTTGAAGTTTGGGTTAGTAGGGGGATTTACCGGCGCAAAATCTTATAAAGGTTTTACAGAAGTTTACAATACGAACAATGCAGCGCAGTTGACTAAAAATTTGAATCCAGCGCGTTTTGTGTATGGGGCAGAATTGGAAGCTGATTACTTTTTAGATCACATGTATGTAGCTGCTGGCATGACCTGGTTATTTTCAGAAAGTGAGGCGAAATTCCAAAATGAGGCATTGCGTCACGTTGATTTGAACCAGAATCATTTTCACGGTGTTTTAGGTTATGGCGATAACTATGGTCTTTTCGAATATGCCATTGCGGGAGGGGTTTCATTGCGCCGAAGCTTTTTACATTCGTATGTGCGTTATCCAAACGGGGATAAAAATTATTTGAGTGGTCAGGTAAATTCAACCTATACAGCAGTTGGAATTGGGATTCCTATCATGGCACATGTGGCCACAAAATTGGGGACTAAATATTCGGTATTTGCCAAAGTTCAACTTCAATTTTTGGGTATTTATAATTTTTCTTATTTCAGAGGAACATCGACTTCTTTAACGCTATCCGCACTTGATTATTTTGGGTATGAGGTGTTGGAGGATAATAGAAATTTAATTTTTGAACTAGGTCTTAGACGTAATTTTTAACAAGATGAAAGGATTTTTTTGGATGATTGCCTTTGCGTTTGTTGTTTCTTGTCAAAAGGAAACCAGAAACGAAATGAAATTAGATGGCGAATGGCAATTACAGCATATTGAAACGTATTCGTACGATAACAATGTGGAAATTGCAATGACCGATTCCGTTTTGACAGGTACCATGAATTTAATGCGAACAAAAGGAATATACAATGACGTGGTTTTCACTGGTTGGTCGCCTTTTCCTTATTCCCAATTAAATTGGAATACCTCTGCGCGGAAAATGTTAGTAATCACTTTTCACACCGATGGTACACCTGGGGCAAGTTTATTCAATTACTCGTTTAATATTGAAAAACATTCACTCAATCAATTGGTATTGGCGGATTATTTGGCTGATGACGACCTCAATTTGGTCAAAAAAACGCTTTATTATTTTAAGAAATAGGGTTTACTGGTGATCTTATTAACTTATCGATATTTCGTTCACGTCAACCTGAGTAGACATCCTAAAAACAATTCGTGAGGTGAATTTATACCTTACGACATTTCCTTAATTCCACCGATTCAATGTAACCCCAAATCGGAACATGAGGTTGTAAAATTCTAAATCGTAATTGATTTCTGAATTGTAGGTCGAATATAAAATTCCTTTTGCAGTGGTATAAAACTGCCCAACTTCAAAATGCATATATCTATTTCCGTTGTAATATTTAAGGCCTAAACCACCCTCTATATAATCGTAAAAATTAGTTTTATCCGCCTCGGTTCGGTGGTTTTCATCCTCATCATTGGTCATCCAATATCTTTTGTTGGTTCCTATGGCTATTCCATATTTACCAAAAACATACAACGAATATTCTTTCTTTCTTAGCAAATAAAGATTGGCATAGGCATACAAAGGAATGCTTCTGATTTGTAAATTATGCTTATCTGAAGCAGAATAAATTGGACGCGTTTGCCTTAGTAATGAAATACCTCCACCTACCGAAAATCGTTGAAAGGCCTGCGCTGAAAAATTATAGTCCAACGATGAAGTTCTAAAACCAAAGCCAGCATAAAGGGTGTGATTAAACACATTATCGTACTTTTCTTTTGTAGGTTTTTCACCTGTTGGCGAAAAGTGAGGGGGATTAAAACCAAAAGCATTTACACAAAGTAGTAGCAAAAGGCAACTCGTTATGTAAATGCTTTTTTTCATGCGTTAAGATCGAATGTTCTTAGTTATAAACAATCTGACCAAGTGGTGAAAAATGTAAGGTAGCCCAATTTACTTGAAATTGTTGTAATCCGGTACTGTTTGATACAATCAATATATTGGAATAAATTGGGTGAAGCATGACATCAAAAGCCTCTACATTAAATACTTGTGCAACCTTTTCAAGTTTGGTAGGATTAGAGGCATCAAAAATCGTTAATCCATTGGCACCTTGACCAACTAGCAAGTAATCCATAACCATCGTCATTCCATACGGACTTTCTAGCTCAATTGATTCAATAACGTTAGGTTCTAATTCGTTCGATAAATCAACTACATTCAATGTGTTTTCTCCTAGTTCATTACACCCTTCATTGGCTGTTGATCTTAAGGTGTAGTACGCCACGCTTCCAAGAGGAAGCACAGGGTCACAAGATTCTGTGTGTTCTAAGGTAGATAGTCGATATGGATTGCTTGCATTGTTCGCATTAAATATCGTCAAATCAGTTGTTGAGCCAATATAAAGTCGGTTATCCGCCGCGTAAATAGTTTCAGAACCAGCACTTAGGTTCTTGTCACCTACTTTAGAAATTTCGGTACCGTTTTCGATGATATGTAATTTATCGTCTGAAATCACATAAATATAACCGTAATCCACGGAAATTCTGTTTAAGGTTCCTTTTCCATTGCCACTTGCACCAGTAAAAGAAGTTGGGATTAACGATTCAGGAATGATATTTTTATTGTAATCTAAAAACAAT
>JADZFJ010000347.1 GCA_020849935.1 Crocinitomix sp.
CTTTTAAAATCGTGTCGATTGTAGCACTATTCGCGCTGCTTTCTAGTTTAGAGATTTGTGATTTTTGAACTCCAATAAGTTTACCCAATTCTTCTTGAGACAATTGTCTTTCTTGACGTGCAGATTTTATCATTTTGCCCATTACTGCCATGCTTAGTTCGTATTCATATTCATCCCGTTCCGCTGTTCCAATTTTACCAATATATTTATCTTTCATTTCAGATAAAGTATATTCTTTTAAATTTTTAGATTTCATTTTTATATTTTTTTCGTTGAAAAATAGTTTTCTCTAATTCTAATTGCTCTGGCTATTTCAGATTTAGGAATTTTGGATACTTTTTTATAAATCCATGCGTACTTATAACGAGCGTTTTTTTGTTATCAGTTTTGTCCCAAAAAGCAAGTAATCTAATTTGTATACCAGCGTATAAAGTCCTAAATTCCCAAATTTCGTCATTTAATTTTTTTAAAATTCTTGGATCGTTAGTTTGTTCTGCTAAGTCAATGTTATACAATATTTTTTTATTGTTTTTACATCAAGCCCCTCAAGGAATTCATTAGTTTCTTCAAGAAATTTTGTTTCAAAATAGCGCATTAATGAAATATAAACTTATAGAAGATGTAAAGATAGTAATAAGTTTCCATATTTAGAAACTTATTTCGACTTATTTTTTGTCCTTTTAAATCAAAGTACCTTCAAACTGTCCAATTCCTGCTGGGTGATGGTTGGTGGAATAATTCCCTTTTCGATTTTACTCAAAGCAAATTCGGCAGTGATTTGTGCTTTTTCTTGGGTAGAAAAGCCTTTATTTCCCTGAACTGCGGGAATGTGAGGTTGATTAATAAAAGGTTGACCGTTGAGTAATATTTTATAGCCCCAATCTAATCCTTCGTTTTGGAACGTTTCTACGGTATAATGGTCTTCTGTTTGTGGCGGAATTTCCTCATTTACAGTCGTTACATAAACATTTTCTTCTGATTCTTTTGCCTCAGACTGGCATTGAATAAAAAGCGAAAAGGGGAGGAGGAGTAAAATTAGTTTCATTAATTAAATACTACAGATTTAGAAGTAATAAAATTCGATTCATCGTAAAAACAAACAAAATATTGACCAGTTACGATTTTTTCATCGGATGAAATAAAATACCGTCTGTCTCCTTGTTTTTCAATGTTCATCAATCCAGTGATTTCTTGTCCAGAAACGGCGAAAATTCGAATTTGCGCATTGGAAATTTCCATAGGAACATTCACCGTAAAATGCGCGCTGGTTGGATTAGGATAAAGATTAAAATCAGCAGCTTCAAATTCGGTGGTGCTTAATGGATATGGCTCGTATTCGTAAAAATCATCGTGATATTGGCCATTATAACCTAAGCCCACAAAAATTCGTTCATCAATCACTAAAGCACTTGCTTGGGTTCGCGTTTGCGGAAAATCTGCTCGTTGTGACCAGACATCACCAAAATAATTGTACGACCAAACATCCTTACGATATTCAAAATCATTGTCTTCACCTAACATGATGTAGGCATTTGGAAAAACGCCACAACCAACTGCACCTAATCTTGGTGTACTTGGAAAATCAGCCTTTTGATCCCAAGTGTCGGTCAAAGGATCGTACTCCCAAAAATCGGCCAAATATCCAGCATTACTCCGACCTGTACCAACATACCCTTTTCCACCCATGGTAAAACCTACAGCTTCTTTTCTTGCACCGCCTTCAAAATCAGCTAATTCTTCCCATTCATTTAAACTAGGATTGTAACTGTAGAAATCAGCTTTTAAATTTACCGCGTCTTGCCCAAGACCGACATACCCTTTTTGATCAATGGCAAAACCAATAGCCCCATTCCGAGGTGTTCCTGCAAAATCGGCCATTTGAGTCCATGTACCAGTCGAAGCATCGAACCGCCAAAAATCCTTCAATAAAGTCGAACCAATTCCAAGCCCAACATACGCAAATGTATCAATCGTGAACGCAATTGCAGATGCTCTTTCCAAGCCTGCACCAGCATCACCACCTAACGAAGTTTCATCATCCCAATCATCTTGTTCTGCATCGTACGAATACATTTTGCGTTTTAAATCAATCAAATCAACTCCAGTAACCACATATCCTTGATTTTGCAGCGTAAATGAAGCAGCAGCTGCACGTGGTGGACCACTTACTGAATCTCTTTGAATCCAAACATTTTGTGTTCTTGCAAGCGAGGAAATACTTAAAACTAGAAGAAATAATCTTATACTCATATTGTTGCAATTTTTTTGATTCCGACAGGAACATTATTTGCGTTATAAATCACCAAATGATAATAACCGCTCACCAAATTTTCTCGGTTTAGTTGAAAGACATTGGATTGAAAACTCCCTTTTTGAACTTCTTGGCCTTGTAAATTATGAATTATATATGAACCTTCAGAAAGTTTTTCAGGAAGAGAGAAAGTTGTCGTTTCACGAATTGGATTAGGATAAACATTCATGATTTGTTCACCATCTTCCAATAAAGACAAAGTACCCAGTGGAGCATATTGGTAAAAAGTTTGTTTTTTGCCAGTCACTTCTTTTCCTAAGCCCGCATATCCATAAGGGCCAATAGAGAATGCAATTCCATGTGCTCGTCCTCCTCCAGGAAATGCTGCACGAAGCGACCATGATTCGGTGTAATAATTATATTCCCACAATTCGTCTTTTAAGCCTCCATCAACACCAAAAACAACATATCCTTTCGTTCCAATGGTAAATGTACTAGCCGCAGCTCTTTCCGTTCCTGGAAAATCTTCCGCCGGTTCCCACGTGTTAGATTCCGCATGATAGATATAAAGGTCTTTTCTAAAAACATCGTGATCTGTTCCTAAGCCCACAAAAGCATCCCCTTCAATGGCGAAACTTATGAGTTGATAACGATCCCCGCCCGGAAAAGGTGTTTTTTCTATCCAAGTATCTGTGTCTGGATTGTATTGCCAAAGTTCGTGGATATATGCATCTGGTCCAATTTTACCACCAACTACATATCCGTATC
>JADZFJ010000348.1 GCA_020849935.1 Crocinitomix sp.
ATTTGTCACCCAAAGTTCATCTTTGAACACCGCAAAATCGATAATTTTATGGGTGGATAAGCCGGAAGAACTGTTGAGCATTTTAACGACCTTGCCCTTTTCGTCCATCAATACAAGTCCTAATTGGGTATTCGCATACCACGTATTATTATGGATAATTACTTTAAAAATGGCTAAATTTGTTTTGTTCAGTCGTGGGTAAAATTGAGAAATTACTTTTCCATTTTGGCAAATTAAAACCCCTTCTTTTCTGGTGGTGATGTAGGTTTTATCCGCATAACTACAAAGGGTAATTGCATTGATGGTTTTGTTTTTAAAAGTGATTTCTTGAATTTTTTTGTTAGAAGAAATGGTAAACAGTCCAGAGGAGGTGGAGCTATAAATAAGTTGGTTAGCTTTTTCGTAACAAAGCGAATAAGCGCGTTCTGAAATTGCCGTTTTTTCAATGGTAAACGGATCGATACTGTCGGTGAGTTGTAAAAAATAGATACCCGTATTTAAAGCCAGTGCGAATTGATTGGGTGAAATTTCGACCACATCTTTTAATGCACCAATGGGTAGATTCTCACTTATTCCTGATTCGGTATTTGTGATGGTGAATCCATCTATGTCAGACAAGAGGTAAGGTAGTGTTTCCGATTTAAAAAGTGTCTCAATTTTTTTGTTGTTTTTTTGGGTGATTTCTTTCCGTTCATTCCCGAATTTCACTAATTGACCGTCGTGTGTGCCTAAATAGATCGCCTCTTTCGTTGAAAATAATTTTGTAATAGACAATTGGCTAAATTGTGGGTCTACATCCTTCGTTTCGATGTCTGGGATCACCAAAACACCATGATCGAAGGTGCTCAGAAGGACATTTCCTTCGTTGTCTTTGTAGACATCGGAGATGAAATAATTGGAATAGGCTTCGACGGGTTCGCGCATTTGTTTTATTTCGCCAGAATAAATGTACACGCCTGAAATATTATTGCAAACGAAAAGGGTATTATCAATCGGATAAATTCGGGTATTGTGTGAATTTGGTGATGCTAAGCTTGTTTGATACGTTAGCTCGAACGTTTTTTCGTTCAATAGATAAAGAACCTTATTGGTGGTTGAAAATAGATAAGTTTGATTTTGAAATTTTAAAAATTTAAATCGCTCATCAAGCCAAGATAGGTTTTGTTGGTTAAGGGTGAGACGCCGCTCCACGAATTTTCCTTGATCCCATTCTAAAACAACATTGGTAGACATGTAATGGAAAATGGGGTGGTTATTTTGAAGTAAAATCGGAGGTGAAATATAATTTTTGTTGATTCCTAATTGACGTGGTTTTTGTTGCCGATTTGCTGCTAGATACACATCGAAAGAGGAGTTGATAAATAATTGATTGTCGGGTGTGGTGAGCAAAGAGATGTCCAAACCTTTATCAGGAATTTCAAAGAAAAGGGAACATTTCCCTGAATCAATCGCAAATATTTGGTGATTCAAGTTGTGGCAATAAATGACACCATTAGCAGATTTCACAAAGCCAAAAACAGCACCGCCTTTCATTTCATCACATTCGATATTTTCGAATGAATATCCATCGTGTTTTATCAATCCTTGGTCGGTGGCAAACCAATAATTGTTTTCATTGTCTTGGATCAGGTCATAAATATCGACGCCTTCAAATTCTTTTTCACCAAATACAAAATAGGCCGATTGCTGCGCACTTGCTAACCAAGGTGTAAAGACTATAAATAAGAGGCAAAGTAAAATTCGCATCTTCAAATATAACATCTTAAAATTAGGATGAAGCGGATGAAGCAGTTAATTTTTAATGCGAGAAAACGATTTTGAATGATTTAAAAAGCCTAATTTGTTTGGTCGTTTATTTTTGACTTTTTAATAGAGCAACCGTTTCTTTTACTGCATCGGCATTGGAGGTTGGGGTATAATTAAAATGCTGATTAAACTTTGAACTGTCAAAATAATAATCGCGGTCGTATTGATACCTCATTTCGTACATTTCTTTTAAAATGGGGATAAAAATTCCCAAGGCCCGAATTCCCCAACTTGGTAACACTTGGTATTTGTTAGAGGTATTCATTTCGGCAGCAAAAAGGTTGATCCAATCTTCGCCGGTGATTTTTTGCGGATCCGTAGGTAAGTTCCAGATTTGATTATAGGCTTCGGGCGAATTTCCTAAAATGGCCGTTCCTTTTGCTAAATCAGGCGTGTAACTTGTGCTATGAATGGCTTTAGCATCGCAAAACCACTGTGCCTTTTTTCCTTTGGCTAAATTGTCATAAACGACATTCATCAACATACTTTTTTCTTTCATATCGCTAAAAAAGTCGGCCGAACGCGCGATGATGGCATTTAAATTTCTTTTTTCGACACTTTCCAATATTAATTTGTCTACATCGGCACGAACACTGCCTTTTTTACTGGATGGGCTGATGGGCGAATTTTCGGTGATATGGTTGACATTATTTCCGCCAATGGCATAGACATTGTCAAAAAACACCAATTTAGCTTGGTGCTCGAGGCAGGCATCGATGACATTTTTAATAAGAGGCGGCCAATTTTGTTGCCACGATTTTGTGCTATAATCGATTCCAACAGTTAAATAAACCACCTCACTTCCTTCGACAGATTTAAAAACTTCGTCGCGGTTAAAGAGGTTGGCTTTAAAAAGAAGATCGGTTTCGTTGACCTTTTTTGGATTTCGTCCAACTAATTGGATTTCGGAAGTATAAGTGGGCAGGGCTTTGGCTAATTCGATACCAATTGCGCCACCAGCGCCTAAAATTGTTTGTTTCATCGTTGTTAATTTTTTAGTCTAACGCTTGATAACCAAGGTTTTTTTATATGTTTTATCCACTCACTTTGCAAAAAGTCCTCTTCCAATAGTTGGTGACGAATGAGAATTAAGAATATTTTAAAAG
>JADZFJ010000349.1 GCA_020849935.1 Crocinitomix sp.
GCGTCCGAAAAGAGATGTTGAAAAAAACATTATTCGTTTTATAAAGGAACAACCGGTAAAATCGGGGATTATTTATTGTTTGAGCAGGAAAAAAGTGGAGGAAATTGCAGAATTACTTCAAATTAACGGGATTAATGCCTTGGCCTATCACGCTGGTTTGGATTCAAATATGCGGGCGAAACACCAAGACATGTTTTTGATGGAGGACGCGGATGTAATTGTTGCGACGATTGCTTTTGGAATGGGTATTGACAAACCAGATGTTCGGTTTGTGATTCACCATGACATCCCTAAAAGTTTGGAAAGTTATTACCAAGAAACTGGACGTGCGGGTAGAGATGGTGGCGAAGGCCATTGTTTAACTTTTTACAGTTATAAAGACATTGAGAAATTAGAGAAGTTTTTACACGGGAAACCTATTGCCGAACAAGAAATTGGCAGACAATTGTTAAATGAAATTGTGTCGTACGCTGAAACTTCGGTGTGCAGACGTAAATATATTTTGCATTATTTTGGCGAGCGTTTTGACGAAGCTAATTGCAACGAAATGTGCGACAATTGCAAAAATCCGCGTGAAAAAATTGAAGGTCAAAATGAGGTTTTATTATTCTTGTCGGCGGTGGCGGATTTGAAAGAAACCCAAAAAGCCAAATATATCTGTGATTATTTGATTGGGAACGAAACCAAAGAATCTAAATCATATAGACACGACCAATTGCCAGGTTTTGGCAAAGGCAAAAAGTTTGAACAACCTTTTTGGAATGCAGTGTGCAGACAATGTTTGGTGCATGGATTTTTGTACAAAGAAATTGAATCGTACGGCACGCTTAAATTAACGCCTGAAGGATTAGCGTTTATTGAGAAACCTTATTCGTTTAAATTATTAAAAGAGCATGATTTCTCGATTGACGATGAAAATGATGCCATGAATCCACGTAATTCTCATTCGGTGGATGAGGTTTTATTTAAGATGTTGGTTGAATTAAGAAAAAAGATTTCGAAAGAAAAAAATGTGCCACCATTTGTGATTTTCCAAGAACCATCTTTACACGATATGACGATTCAATATCCAATTAACTTGGAAGAATTATCGAATATTGTGGGAGTTGGGGTTGGTAAAGCAAACCGATATGGGAAGCCTTTTGTGGAATTGATTGCGCGCGATGTAGAAGAAAATGACATTGACCGTCCGCAAGATTATGTGGTAAAATCGGCGGTGAATAAATCGGTTTTGAAAGTTCATATTATTCAGAATGTGGATCGGAAAATGCCGTTGGAAGACATTGCTTCATCGAAAGGTAAAACGCTGGATGAGATTATCACAGAAATTGAAGGCATTGTGAGTTCGGGCACCAAGGTGAACATTAATTATTACATTGATGACCAATTGGATGAGGATGAACAAGAGGATATTTTTGACTATTTCTTAGAGGCTAAAACGGATGATATTGAAGCTGCCTATAAAGAATTTGACGGCGATTACGAAGAGGATCATTTACGTTTGATGCGGATTAAGTTTTTAAGCGAAATGGGCAATTAAAGTTGTCTGCTTTTCTGATTAACTTTTACTTTTCCTAGATTTTTATGGGAGTAAACAGGTGTAAATTCACTTGATGGTTGCGTTAGCGATTGGCGCGGTTAGCCCGGATTTTTTGGTGCCGTCCATGGCATCCGAAAAAACGGACTATGAGCAAAAAGCGCGCCCCATAAGCCAGGTTACTGGATTTGGGGAACGCCCAAAAAAAATTACTGCGCTGTAACGATTAGCATTTCTGAATCTTGCAAGTATCGTTGGGCAACCTCTCTTAAATCGGAAGCTGTGGCTTTATGAATTGCTTGAATAAAATCGGTGTAATACGTTTTTTTGAGCTGATTGAAATGGATGTTTTTAAAATTTTCCATGAGGGCAATGGGGCCATCGGCACGTCGTAAAAAATCGCCCAACATGTAATTTTTAACTTTTTGAAGTTCGTCTTCTTCAATTAGTTGGGTACGTAAATTTTCTAATTCAATAAAAATTTCTTTGATGGTTTCTTCTTTTACCTCGACCCCAACCTCGGTTGCGATGATAAAAGCGGCGGCATTTTCTTGGACGGTTAAATGTGAGCTGATTCCATAGGTGTAACCCTTGTCTTCACGGATATTGGTCATTAATCTACTGCCGAAATAGCCACCCAAATAGGTATTAAGCAATTGAAAATTAAAATAATCGGGGTGATTTTTATTAAATAGTTGACGACCGATGCGAATGGCTGCTTGGACACCTTGTGAATTAGGAACTTCAATATCGATACGTCCCTTTTTTTGATCCAAATTCGGCTGGATGTTTTTTTCTGGGTTAGCAGGAAAATTGTCTGCCCATTTTTCGATTTGTTGAATAAATTGATCGGAAACCCGTCCTACTAAAAATAGGGTTGGCTGTGCATTTAAATAATATTCTTGAAAAAAAATGTCGATATCATCGCGGGAAATTGCCTCAAAATCGGCTTCGACTGCTACTTGTCCGTAGGGTGAATTTTCACCGTAAATGTATTTGTTAAAGGAGCGACTGCAACAATTTTTAACTTTTTGACTATCGATTTTAAAATTTGCCAAGGAAATGGTGTGTTCTTTTTCGAATTCTGCCAAGGGAAAGGTACAATTTAAAAAGGCGGATGAAAAAACTTCAAAAATATTTCCTATTTGTTCAGACAATCCATAAATACTTACTCCTGAATGGTCGGTATCGATTTCATTTTGAAAATAACCTCCAAAAAAATCGATGGCTTCCGAAATTTGAGCGGCACTAAAATTGTTATTTCCAGACAACATTAATTTATTGGTGAAACTAGCCACTAATCTTTTTTTCTGGTATTTTGAACCCGCAGCCCACTCGAGGTCCAATTTCACAGAATTGTCCTTTACATCGTCTAACCAATATAAATTTACCCCATTTTTAAATTGGATATGTGTTGGAAAATCAAACACTAATTGGTTTGGTTGAATATGTGGTGGAGCAATTGTGCGGTTCATTAGATAGATTTTATTTGTAAAATGGATCGGTTGGTTTTTAAGAATACGGTGGAAGAAAAATTTTGAATGTCTGAAGCGGTAATTTCGTCGTATTTTTCTAATTCGTTATTTAATTCGTGTAACACTCCTAAATTTTCAAAAAAGGCGATGTTCATGACCCGATTTAAGAGGCTTTGTTCTGAAAAAACTTTGCCAGTTTTATGTTTATTTTTTACTTTAATTAGCTCATTTTCTTCCATTGGTTGGTTTGAAATTTTTTCAATTTCTTCCCAAATGGAGGATTCGGCTTCTGAAAAGCTAATGCCTTTTTGGAGGTGACC
>JADZFJ010000350.1 GCA_020849935.1 Crocinitomix sp.
AAACTTTATATCTAATCTCATTTCTGGATTAATTGCATACAGCTTTTTTCCTAAAAAACCTTCAATCAAGTTTGACGTAGAACAAACAAATCAACTCACACTTTTTTAATCGAACTCAGGTTATAAGTTTTAATGCTGCTTTATTGTTTATGATCATTAGTTGACCATCAAAATCTACCACACATGTCCATAATTCACTGTTGTTATTTAACAAGTTAGTTAAAAATAGATAAATTAAATTGCTTAGGCAAATTTACAACAGAGATGAGACGTTTTAAAGGTACAATTTGTACAATTCAATCAAGCCTTGCGGACAGATTTGATTTGTTGAACCCCCCCACCCCTGATTGCAGCGGAAATCCTTTTGCGCCATCCGCGCCGGTGGCGAAAAAGATTGCAGTGTAAAGCAGGAAATGGTGGCCATCTAAAAAAGATTATTCATAAAGCAGTGCCCATTGTTATAGCGATTGAATTACCATTATAAGACACAAAAAAACCAGCCCTAACATAAGTTAAAACTGGTTTATATAATCAATAAAACGATCCGTTTTACATTTTCAACAAATACGCAAAAATTAATGGTGCTACAATGGTGGCATCTGATTCGACGATAAATTTAGGGGTGTCGATATCTAATTTACCCCAGGTGATTTTTTCGTTTGGTACTGCCCCTGAATAAGAACCGTAGCTGGTGGTTGAATCGGAAATTTGGCAGAAATAATTCCAAAATGGCGTGTCTGTTCGTTCCATATCTTGGTACAACATAGGCACTACGCAAATTGGGAAATCGCCTGCAATTCCGCCGCCAATTTGAAAGAACCCGATGCCTTTTTCGCAATTATTGGTGTACCAATCTGCTAAAAACACCATGTATTCGATGCCTGATTTCATGGTGGACGCTTTGATGTCGCCTTTTAACACGTACGATGCAAAAATATTCCCCATGGTGCTATCTTCCCATCCTGGAACGATGATTGGCAAATTACGTTCTGCCGCAGCGTACATCCAACTATCTTTTAAATCAATTTCGTAATATTCTTCTAAAACGCCTGAAAGGAGTAATTTGTACATAAATTCATGCGGGAAATAACGCTCGCCTTTGGTGTCGGCATCTTTCCAAATTTTGTAGATATGTTTTTGTAATCTTCTGAATGCTTCTTCTTCAGGAATACAGGTATCGGTCACACGGTTTAAGCCTCGCTCCAATAAATCCCATTCGTCTTGAGGAGTTAAATCGCGGTAATGAGGTACTCTTTCGTAATGCGAATGTGCCACCAAATTCATGACATCTTCTTCTAAATTAGCGCCAGTACATGAAATAATTTGCACTTTATCTTGACGAATAATTTCAGCGAAAATTTTACCCAATTCGGCAGTACTCATTGCACCAGCCAAAGACACGAGCATTTTGCCTCCGTCTGCTTGTTGTTTTTCATAACCTTTTGCGGCGTCAACGAGGGCTGCTGCGTTGAAATGCAAGTAGTATTTTTCGATAAAATTGGTAATGGTATTGCTCATGCTGCGGTTTATTTTTTTACAAATTTAAGGATAATAAAGTTATTTTACTTCATCTATTGGGATAGATTAAGTAGCCGTTGGGAAGTATTTTGTTGGTTAAAACAGCTGGGTGAAAGCTGTTCATTATTCGTCGTCAGCAATTTTAAACTTGTAGCAAAGCATTTTGTAATACAATTTGGCTGCCAAAAAGTCGGAAGATTTTTCGGCTGGATTTGGACAAAGTTCCACAATATCAAAACCTACCACATTTTTTTCTTTGAAGATTTTTTTCAAGAAATCAAGGGTTTCGTACCATAATAATCCGCCTGGTTCTGGTGTTCCAGTTGAGGGTAGAATAGAGGGGTCGAAACAATCTAAATCGATGGTAATAAATACGTTGTCTGTCATTAAATCAACGGCAGCATCTGACCAATATTCTTCTTCTCTAATTTCGTGGGCGAAAAAGGTTTGATCTTTATTCATCCATTTTAATTCAGAAACATCCATGCTGCGAATACCCACTTGGATGAGGTTGGTGTTTTTGCTTGCCTCGTGTACCGCGCAAGCGTGATTGCACGCACTTCCTTCGTATTCTTTTCTCAAATCGGCATGGGCATCACTTTGAACTACTGTTAAATCTTCAAACCCTTCATTAAACGCACGAATACTTCCGATGGACACAGAATGTTCGCCACCGATTAGGGTTACGAATTTATTACGTGTGATGTAATTTTTGGTTTGTCTGTAAACCGCTTCGACCATTGCTTCTGGCGTACTCGCTTCGGTGATGGCATCGGCCAAGTAAACGCCATTTTTATACGCTTCGGAATTTGTTTCGATATCGTACAATTCCATGTTTTCTGAAGCTGCTAAGAAAGCTGCTGGTCCTTTGTCGGCACCTTTTTGCCAAGTACTTGTTCCATCATAAGGAACAGGAATTAATACAACTTTTGATGTCTCAAGTTTGCTGTATTCAGCTGGAATTCCAGCGTACGTTTTACTATTCATTGTATCCTAATTTTTCGAGGAAGTCGTTCGCTGTTTGTGCCTCGCTAAACAACCTCGTTGTGATTTGATTATTTTCGTCTTTCTCTATTAATATATGTTTAGGATTAGGGATCAAGCAATGTTGCAATCCTCCGTATCCACCAATTGATTCTTGATAAGCGCCTGTATTAAAAAAGCCAATATAAAGCGGTTTACTGCTCGAAAAGCGCGGTAAATAAATGGCGTTTATATGTTGTTCAGAGTTGTAATAGTCATCACTATCACACGTTAATCCGCCCAATAAAACGCGTTCATATTCTTTTTCCCATCCATTAATTGGCAACATGATAAACCGTTTATTGATGGCCCATGAATCTGGCAACGTAGTAATAAACGAAGAGTCAATCATGTTCCATTTTTCCCGGTCGTTTTGTTGTTTTTGATATAACACTTGGTAAATCGCTCCAGCACTTTCACCTACGGTGTAGGATCCAAATTCGGTAAAAATGTGCGGAACATCCACTTTTGCCTCGTTGCAAACGGTTTTAATTTGATTGATGATTTCCGAAATCATGTATTCGTAATCGTAATCAAATGCCAAGGAGTTTTTAATTGGAAAACCACCGCCGATATTTAAGCTGTCAAGGGTTGGGCACGTTTTCTTTAAGGCGACGTAAACATTTAAACATTTATGTAATTCGTTCCAATAATAGGCATTGTCATGAATTCCAGTATTGATAAAGAAATGAAGCATTTTTAACTCGACATTTTCTTGATCTTTAATTTCTTTATTATAAAAAGGCACGATATTACGGTAGCCTATTCCTAAACGACTGGTATAAAACTCAAATTTTGGTTCTTCTTCAGAAGCAATTCGGATCCCAATTTTGTATTTCTTTTTAATGACAGCATTTAAAAGATTAATTTCTTCGTAATTGTCGATGATTGGAATACAGTTTTTATGACCAGAGTTGATCAGATCGGCAATATTTTGGATGTATTTATCGCGTTTAAATCCGTTGCAAAGTACATACGTTTTATTGTCGATTTTACCTTCAACCTTAAGCGCTTTCACGATGTCAATATCGAAAGCAGAAGAAGTTTCGATATGAATATCGTTTTTTAATGCTTCGTCGAGGACGTATTTAAAATGAGAACTTTTAGTGCAATAGCAATAATGATAATTAGCAATGTAGTCATTTTCCGTCATGGAATCTTGAAACCACTTTTTTGCTTTTACGATGTTTTCCGTAATTTTAGGAAGATAACTAAACTTTAATGGTGACCCGTATTCCTGCACTAGCGCCATCAGGTCGACTCCGTGAAAGGTTAAAGTTTGGTTCGTCGTTAAATCAAATTCCTCTTGAGGAAAATCAAATGTTTGATCAATTAAATCTTTGTAGCTACTTTTCATTTCATTTTATTTGTTTTCAGTGATTGAAAGCGGATGAAAGATTTTAGGTAAAATCTACTCAATCCTAGTTTCTATTTTCTGAAAACCTCGTTTAAATTGTTAAATGTTTTAAATTCAATATAATATCCATTTGGGTCTTTAATGAAAAAAGAATCGTGTTCACCGGTTTTATCCATTAAAAACATTGTTGGTTCAATCTCTAAATATAGTTTCAATTTTAGTTTTTCCAACAATTGATTCCATTTTTTTCGATCAAGGATTGCGCCTAAGTGAAAAACGGGTAATCGTTTGTTGTCTAAATTGTAGTGAGTTGTTTCGACAGGAACCTTGATACTTTGTGTAAAGGTGATTTGATGCCCAAAAAAGTTTATGTCAATCCAGTTTTCT
>JADZFJ010000351.1 GCA_020849935.1 Crocinitomix sp.
AACTCAAAAAAATTGTGTGATTTTAAGTTTGAAAAACTGTTTTAGCTTATTTTATTTCAAAAATTAATCAATCGTTTTGAAAATTAATCTGAACTTTTGCGGATATGATGGCAATTAAAAAACAAATTCCAAACCTATTTACTGCGGGAAATTTGATTGGCGGAATTTTGGCAATTATTTTTTCATTAACGGGTAAAATTGAGTTGGCACCGTATTGTATTTTTATCTCTGCATTTTGCGATTTTTTAGATGGATTTTTAGCGCGTCTACTCAAAGTTCAAAGCGAGTTAGGTAAACAATTGGATTCGTTGGCAGACATGGTGACCTTTGGTGTTGCGCCTGGGATTATGGTTTACGTGATGATCGACCAACCATACCTCGAATATTTCCTTCACCAAGATTACTTGCCTAGCTCTTGGTCGCTTCCTGCGTACGTGGATTATCTAAAATATGCTGCTTTTCTAATTCCTGTTTTTGCCCTTTTTCGCTTGGCAAAATTTAATTTGGACACTCGACAATCCGATTCTTTTATAGGTGTTCCTACCCCAGCAGTGACCATTTTTTTCGCGGTGATGCCTCTCTTAATTTTTAATGCTTGTCAAAATATTCAACCTGGGGAAAACATATTGGAAAACGATCAATTTCGGTTGGCGGAGTTTATATCGAATCCATGGTTTTTAGCAATCAGTTCGCTGATTTTCTCTTTGTTAATGGTGTCAGAAATTCCATTATTTGCGCTTAAGTTCAAAAAATTTGGATGGAAAGGAAATGAGATTCGGTGGATCTTTTTAACACTTGCGGTGGTGATGTTGGCAACTTTATTCTTTTGGGCGATACCACTGATAATAATTTTATATGTAATTTTGTCGCTCATAAATACGCAGTTTACAAAACACAAAAAAAATGAAATTTAAAGCGGAAATTGATGTAATGCCATTGGAGGCACTTTTAGATCCTCAAGGTAAAGCGGTTAGTCAATCAATGGTTAATCTTGGATTAGTGGAAATTACCAACGTACGAATTGGCAAACATATCCGAATTTTCATTGAAGCTTCTTCTCAAGCAGAGGCAGAAGCAAAAACTGATGAAGCATGTAAAAAATTGTTGGTGAACGCCATCATGGAAGGATACAGCTTTCAAGTTTCTGCTATTTAAGGAAACCCTCTATTCAATTTTTATCGGTAATTTCTAATTTTATTCTATTTTAGTGCCTTGTATTTTCATGACAATTAAATAAAAGGATAAAGGAAGAAATGAAAATCGGAATTACAGGTGCAAGTGGACATGTCGGCAATGTGTTGTGTCGCAATTTAATCGCATCCGGTTTTTCGGTTAAGGCACTTTACAATTCGGATAAAAAAGCACTTGAAAATCTTGATGTAACTTTAGTCAAAGGAAGTGTTTTAGATGGCGATTTATTACATCAATTTGTTCAAGATTGTGATGTTGTTATTAATTGCGCCGCTATTATTTCGATTCATGGTGATCCTGATGGAAGGGTATTTAAAACAAATACTGAAGGACCTAAAAATGTCCTAACTGCGTGTATAGCGCAAGGGGTAAAAAAAATCATCCACCTTAGTAGCACACATGCTGTTTTTGAAACGCCATTAGATCAGCCTTTTAATGAAGATCGTCCGTATAAAACTTCGCAGAATTATGTTTACGATTATTCGAAAGCCACTGGCGAACAATTAATGTTAAAAGCGTTCAAAGAAGGATTAATTCAAGGTTGTGTCGTTCGTCCAAGTGCTGTAATTGGTCCCAACGATTTTAAACCTTCTAAAATTGGCACGGCTTTGTTGGATTTTCAAGCTAAAAAAATTCCAATTCTGCCTGCAGGTGGTTATAATTTTGTTGATGTAAGGGATGTTGCTCAATCAATTATTCAAGCGATTGAAAAAGGAAGAAATGGAGATGTTTATTTGTTAAGTGGTGAATATTATACCTTAAAGTCCTTCGCCGCACTGGTTTCAGAAGTGACAAAAATCAAAACACCTACTCGCGTCCTTCCATTTTTTCTGATGCGAATGACCTTACCTTTTGTTAGTTTTTACGGTCGAATTAAAAAAGCGGCCCCTGTTTTTACTGTCGAAGCAATCTATGCTTTACAACATGGGCATCAATTTATGGACAATACAAAAGCAAAGACGGAATTAGGACATCAATGTCGTCCTTTAAAAACATCGATAACCGATTTTTACGCTTGGCACGAAGCTAATTCTAAGAACTTATGACAAAAGAACAACTCGAATTATACTGTTACATTTGGTTAGGTATTGCAATTGCAGTGCATGTCACCATGTTTTTTGTTACCGCTCCTTTTGGTAGACATACTTCAAAAAATTGGGGGCCAATGATTAATAATAAACTTGGTTGGTTTATTATGGAACTTCCGAGTTTATTGATCATGCTTTATTTTCTATTGTTCGGAACGAATTCTCTCGTGTCTTATAGTTGGATTCTTTTTGCCTTATGGATTACACATTACACCAATCGCTCCATAATTTATCCATTTCGCATTAAAGCGACCTCCAAAAAAATGCCTTTGTTCATTGCGCTAAACGCAATTTTGTTCAACCTAGTGAATGCAGGATTTAATGGTTATTTTTTAGCCGAAATTGCCTCTCCTGAAATGTATAATGAAGATTGGTTGTATTCAACTCATTTTATGGTAGGATTAGGACTTTTTGTGGTTGGATTTTTAATCAATCAACGGGCAGACCATTTATTAATTAACCTCCGAAAACCAGGCGAAACAGGTTATAAAATTCCCAAGGGATTTTTATTTGATTATATCTCTTCACCCAATCTGTTTGGAGAAATCATTGAGTGGTCGGGTTTTGCGTTGATGGCTTGGAATCTTCCTGGACTCACCTTTATGGTGTGGACTTTTGCGAATCTTGTACCCCGCGCAAAAAACCATCATGATTGGAATGTGAACCATTTTTCGGATTATCCGAAAAAAAGAAAAATTATTTTTCCTTTTCTTTATTAGCACTAAATCGATTTAAATTGAACCCACTAAAATAAAAATCTACTAAATTGGTAGATTTTATGTTTAACGTTTGATTTTTCTCAAAATAATTCGTTAATATTGGCCCCATCAAACTAAATTTCTATGAAAAAATTACTATTAATTGCAAGCATTTGTGCACTTCCGTTCACAATGATTGCCCAAGACGCCGCCAGAAATTGGACGGTACAATTAACCGCCGTTGCGAGTGCCGATCCTGCTGAGATCACCCTAAATATGGCACCTAATGCCAGTGTTGGGGCAACCACCTATCGAATTTTCAGAAAAGTGAAAGGTAGTAACGGTTGGGGTGTTGCAATTGCGTCTATCCCATCGGCAAGTTTATCATATACTGACGAAACGGTTGAAATCGGTGTTTCGTACGAATACCAAGTGCAATTGACAGGAGGTGTAACACTTTACGGTTGGGGGTATATCAACAGTGGAATCGAACTCGAATTAAATCCGAATAAAGGAGATCTTTTATTGGTTGTAGATGAAACTTTTGAAACAAGTTTGTCGTCAGAAATCGCCCTATTAGAGCAGGATTTATACGCCGATGGTTGGATGGTGACGACACTTTTTGTAGATCCTGCTGCAAGCCCATCTGAAGTGAAAAATGAAATCCTTACACAAAACGATGTGCTTCCAAATTTACAAGGTCTGTATTTACTTGGACATGTTCCCGTTCCTTATTCAGGTGATCTTAACCCAGATGCGCACACTGACCACAAAGGAGCTTGGCCTGCCGATGTGTATTATGCCGATTTAGATGGAAATTGGACAGATGTGAGTGTGAATAATACCGATGCTGGAAGTGTGAGAAATCATAACATTCCAGGAGATGGTAAATTTGATCAAAGCAGAGTTCCTTCGGCAGTTGAATTACAAGTGAGCCGAGTTGATTTTCATGATTTAACGGTTTTTGCGGACGATGAAGAAGAATTACTTCGTAATTATTTAAACAAAGCCCACGAATTTAAAACTGCCGAATATGTTCCAACAGAAAGAGGGTTGATTGACCAAGGTGGGTTTACAGGAATGCCCGAAGGATTTGCCCAAAATGGGTTCAGAAACTTTGTCGATTTTTTTGGTGCTTCTGAAGTTTATGAACTTGATTATTGGTCGACTTTAAATGGGAATGATTATTTGTGGTCGTATGGCTGTGGAGCTGGTGGGTATACCAGTGTAGCAGATTTGAATGCAGGTGGCTCCTTAACTTCTACAAACATTGCCGCAGGATTTGGAGAATCAACTTTTACTATGCTTTTTGGAAGTTATTTCGGAGATTGGGATGTTCAAAATAATGTCATGCGAACTGCGGTAGCCAATGGAAGAACTTTAGCTTGTTCATGGGCAGGTCGCCCAAATTGGCATTATCACACCATGGCCACTGGCGAAAATATTGGGTATGCTGTTCGTCAATCGCAAGCGTTAGATTCTGATTATGGTTCTTTAGTTTTGGGAGATGGCACTTTTGTGACAGGCGAAGGTGTGCACGTGGCACAAATTGGCGATCCATCGTTAAGAATGTATTATATTATACCTCCTACCGAAGTTTTGGTAGAAAATGATGTGACCTTGGCAAACCTAACCTGGACAGCAAGCGCTGACGGCACAATTGATGGGTACAATATTTACCGAAGAACTGAAAATGGTTTGTGGTCAAAATTAAATACTGAAATTGTTACAGGCACTAGCTTTGTGGATGAAAGTATTACCGAACCAGAAACTTATATTTACTTAGTAAAAGCAGTGAAATTAAAAACTAACGCAAGTGGTACTTTTTACAATGAAAGTTTAGGAAGTGTTGGAACCACCACTTTTTATGCGGACGTGAATGCAATTCA
>JADZFJ010000352.1 GCA_020849935.1 Crocinitomix sp.
TGTCCTAATTTTGCAGGATACAAAGAAGCTCCATAATTTCCAGCAGCTTTTGCACGACCTACTCCTCCTGCGGCTGCGCGGGTATAAGTTGTTTCAATTTTTACAGGAACAGGATCTGAATAATAAGCCCCAACTGGTGAAGCAATTATTAAAAATTTATATCGCTCAGAAGGTCTAATCCCCACATAATCATCTGTTGCAAACATGAAAGGACGAATGTATAAAGATTGTCCTTCTCGGTCAGAAACCCATTCCCGGTCTAAATCAACCAAGGTATGAATTGCATCCAAGAATAGTTGCTCTGGAACAGGTTGCATACACATCCTTAAAGCAGATTCATTAAATCGTTTTGCATTCATGTCTGGTCGAAAAACAAGAATTTCGCCTTTACTATTTTTTTGAGCTTTTAACCCTTCAAAAATCGATTGTCCATAATGTAGAGCAGAAGTTGCAGGGTGCAGGCTCAAATTCGCAAAAGGAACAATTGTAGGCTCTTGCCATTTTCCATCCACAAAATCCATTTCAAACATGTGATCAGAAAAGAACTTACCAAATGGCAAATCGTTAAAATCAACACTCTCGATTTTGGACTTTTCAACCCTTGTAATCTTGATATTTACGGTATCTATTGCCATAATTGTCCAATTTTATTATCCCGCAAATTTAATCTTTTTTTATAAAAGCGCCAATTTATCAAAGGACATTTCTCCTAAAACCAATTAAGTTTAACTAATTTCGCTGTAAACCGTTAAAATTAAGGGTGAAAATCACGAGTCCCCACTTGCAAGAAGCACGCAACATATTAAAGAAATATTGGAATTTCGACGATTTTAGAGATGTCCAAGGGGAAATTATTGAAACTATTTTAGCAAAAAAGGACACCTTGGCCCTTCTTCCAACCGGCGGCGGCAAGTCGATTTGTTACCAAGTGCCCGGTCTAGTAATGGAAGGTGTTTGTTTGGTTATTTCTCCTTTGATTGCTTTAATGGAAGATCAAATTCGACAATTGAAAGCAAATGGGATCATGGCGGTGACCATTAACGCCTCCATGGGAAAACGTGAAATTGATATTGCTTTAGATAACGCGATCTATGGAAATATTAAATTTTTGTACGTGTCGCCCGAACGATTAAAATCCGAGCTATTTCTAGTGCGCTTTGCCAAAATGAAGATTAATTTAATTGCTATCGACGAAGCTCATTGTATTTCGGAATGGGGATACGATTTTAGACCAAGTTATTTGGACATTGCAGCGCTTCGTGAGATTCATCCAAAAGTCCCTTTTTTGGCGTTGACCGCAACGGCAACCCAAGATGTGGTCGAAGATATTCAGAAAAAATTAGGATTTAAATCCAATAACGTCATCCGTAAATCGTTCGAGCGTAAAAATTTAACCTACAACACAGGAAAAACAATCAACAAACTAAATCGAATTGAACATTTTCTCCTCAAAAACCCGAGCTCAGGAATTATTTATAATTCGACTCGGAAAAATGTGAAAGAACTCTGCCTTTATTTGAGGGAACGTAAAATTTCAGTTGATTTCTATCACGCCGGTTTGACTTATAAAGAACGAAAAACAGCCCAAACCCTTTGGATGGAGAATAAGGCCAAGGTAATTGTCGCGACAAATGCTTTTGGGATGGGAATTGATAAATCAGACGTTCGTTTTGTGCTTCATGCCGATTTACCGCAAAGTATTGAAGCGTATTTTCAAGAAGCTGGGCGCGGTGGAAGGGATGGTTTGCCTTCAGTGGCTAATTTGTATTATACCAAACAAGACATCAAAAATTTGCAGACCAAAGTCGCACAGAAATTCCCTCCTATTGAGACCATTAAAATGATTTACACAGCTTTAGGTAATCATTTTCAATTGGCGTATGGAACCGGAAAAGATGAAGTTTTTGCGATTGATTTGTGGCTATTTTCGGAGAAATACAATCAAAATTTAATTGAAGTTTATAATTCATTAAAATTTTTAGAACTCTGCAATTTTATTGCCTTAAGTGAAAATTATAAAATGCCCAGCCGAATAAAAATGTTGGGCAATAATCATGAAATGTACAATTACCAGGTAAAGAATGAGGATTATAACAAGGTAATTCAGTTTATTCTTCGTTCTGAAATGGGTGTTTATGAAGATTATGTGACCATCAACGAAGGGAAAATTGCTCAGAAAACAGAACTCGCTGAAAAGGAGGTAAAAAAAATTCTGACCTATTTGGATTCGGTGCAACTAATTCATTACATCCCACGCTCGGATTTACCTACAATTACCTATTTAACTGAACGATTAACTGAAAATAACCTATCGATTTCTCCAGTATTTTATCACGATCGCAAAAAAGTGACCTTGAAAAAAATGAAGTCCATGATCGATTTTGTTGAAACGGAGGTATGCAAAAGTGAATTTCTACTTCGTTATTTCGGAGAATCCAACACCCAGCCTTGCGGAAAATGTTCGAGTTGCGTGAAAAACCAACAAAAAAACCTAGAAATGTCTATCCGAATTATGGAGGCAATTCATGAACTTTCAGAAGAGGCTAATCCAGTGTTGATTATCAACTTAATCTCCTATTTTTCAGATTTGGAAGAAAACAATTTGATGGAGAATTTACGATTGCTCCAAGATGATCAAAAAATTGAAATTGATCGGATGGGAAAAACGGTTTGGTTGGTTTGATCCTTGACCTGTTAGTGCGTTCAACGACTGCGGATTTAATATGAATCCCCTAGATTTTTTTTATAGAATTATAAGAAAGGAAAAGATTTTTTAGAAATTTGAAAAAAATTAAAGAAAAAGCGTGTCCCAAAAGTCGAGACACGCTTATTTTCTACTTAAATAATTTAGCAACTTCGCCCAACTGTTCTTCAAATCGTCGCAGGTAAATTTTAACATCAATCATTTCGGCGCCAACTGTATATCGAATCGGATTGATTTCACGTGAATGTTCAATTTCAGAAAGGTGAATTTTGATTTGCGCAATTGCTTCATGAATTTCTGCAATTCGGAAGTTAATAATTTTTGATTTCACTGAATTTTTGTCATTTGTCTTCATACTATTTTTTTATTTTGAGACATTTACACCAGTTAGGCGGGCAACAACAAGACATTTCGCAAAAAAATACGATTCAGCGCTAGCTGATTGGAGATTTTTTTGAGAAATTTCACTTTAGTCTTGTTGTTGCCCGACTTGCTGGTACCTTGGTCGAAGGAATAAAAAATAGGAAGGCAA
>JADZFJ010000353.1 GCA_020849935.1 Crocinitomix sp.
CACTTATTCCATCCATCTTGAAAGATGAAGATTACGATTAAGAGCAAGGTTACAATGGTCATTGCCCACCAAAATTTTTCTAAAACTGAGTGAATTTTTGCTAAACTTGTCATGGTATTGTATCGTTTATTATCGTTTTTATGGTCACCTTGTGAGCGCGGTAATCAGAGAATGTTTCATCTGTATCAACGCCATACCCCCAAGTTTCCGTGTTTTCTCCTTTGATATAGAAGCTTTTATCTGTTTTTACTCTTTTTGCTTTTTGATCCCAAAACAATTCTTCTGTTTTTAGAGTTTGTTTCTTATCAAAGTTGGTAAAGATAACATTATTTCGAGCAACAATCAGATTTTCGTTTTCTCTTATTTCGGCATAATCTGCTGTTAAGGTTGAAACGATGGAATCTTTATCTTTGAAGAAGTTTACTTGAAAGCCATTTTTAAAGATGGTTTTAGGAGCCGGCACATCAAATTTTTCCATGCGGGTTGCAATGATTTCATAGACCACTACCCCAGAGTCGGAATAGAGGGTGTGCATTTCATTCACAATTTCACTTGGGGTTTCGTCAGTTGCCGTTACGGTGGTAATGGTTTCTAAATCGTTTTCACATGAAAAAAGCATTCCCGCTAAAAATATAACGGGAATGCAAGTAATTTTTAAATATGTTTTGAAATTTTCCAGTGGAAACTTCTATCTAACAGTTGTGCTTTCTCCCCAACATGTGCAATAGTGTGACGAGCCCATGGATACTCCTTCGTTGAAAATATCGGTTGAAGTTGGAGCACTGCTTAAAAATTTATCACTGCTCACATCTTTTTTACCAGCAGCAATCGCTTTTCTAACGTAATCGTTTGCCAACCAATAGTTCGCTTTTCGTTCGTATGTTGAAGCTCCACACCCGTTTGCTGTTGCTGCGATAGCATTGGCACAAATCATTAAGGCTTCTCCTTTGTATTCGCCTGAACCTATTCGTTGAGCCGTGTTAAATGCAGCTTTATATGAGCCTGCTTTGTATTGTGAACTTGCTAAAGCATACAAATATTTGTCTTTATTTGGACCATCACCTTCTAGTTCGATCGCTTTATCCAAATATTTAAGTGCTTTTGACGTGTTGCTATTTCCAATTGCATAATTATAACCGAAATAGTAAGCGTCTGCAGAAGGATCCAATATAATTAAGCTATCCACATATTTTCCATATACTTCGCTTGATTGACATTCTTTTAAGTCCATTAAAGCGAGGTAATTTTTAATTTGCTTCATTTTAGCCGCACTGTCAGTAGGCAAGTTATTCAGCTTTTTGTCAAACACTCCCACTAAGACCGCGCAATCGGTAGCCACTTTTAAGAAATATTGATCTATAAACGTTTGTGTACCTTCTATTCGTTTTGTTTCGGTTTCATCGTTGGCTGCTTTCGCTTTTTCAACCATTGCGTCTAAGTACCCGCACAATACAATATATTCTTCAACAATCATTGTTCTGATCTCTTCCTTCTTGTCAGCAGGTGCACGATTAAATTTATTGATGATTAAATGTTTGAAATATTGTTTGATATAAGAATGTTTACCATTTTCTTTCAAGACGTGAATACATTCCGAAAATAGTTTATCCAATTTCACATAATCCGTTGATCCGTCGGTCATTAATTTTGAGGCATAATCTGCCGTCCAAACAGGATCATTTACGATTAACATTCGTCGCTCGTAGATCATTATCAACGTATCATTTAGTTCATTGATTCGAACTTGATTGTTTGTATCCGCAGCAGCAATTAATTTTGTGTAAATAACACGGCCATTTACGTAAAATTTAGGATCGATTAGTGCAGAATCACAAACAGTCAGTGCTTTTTTCCAAAAGAAAGCAGCATCCGCGTATTGATTTTGTTTTAAATAAGTAAAGTACAAACTTTTTTGTTTTGAACATTCACTTACAGCGGTTGTATCTTGCGCTTTTAGGTTCGTTCCTAAAAACATGGTTAAGATAAAAGCACCTATTATTCCTTTGAGTTTCATTTGTAATTATTCTTTGTTAGTTGTTAATTGTATTTTCGTTTTATAAACCATTTATTTGAATTGTCAGGCGTAAGAGACAGGCCGATAAAAAATCCTAGATATTGTTCTTTTATTAAACCGTTCTCTGTTGTACCTAAACTTCCTATATTGCCTCCAAAATTAATGTTTGTATTTGATTTACCTTTATTTATTGGTAACCCTATTCCAAAACTCATGCCATAATTATCAATCGGGGTGTCAATGCCAAGGTTATTTTTTACTTGTAACTCTGTTTGCGAATAGTTAAACCCAAGGCGATAGGTTAATTTAGAAAAGATAGGAGTAGTTGGAAGAAATCCTTCCGTAATAGGAGTCCATTGAAAGCCAAGCCCTAAACTCATTTTATCTTTTAAGCCTCCTAGAGTTTCTTCGCCTGAAAAGGTGGTGCTAAAAGTTGACCATTTTTCCACACGACCATCTAACCCTATCGACAACATACCAGACGATTTGTATGGCTTAAAACGGTATTCAAACCCAACTCCAAAAGCTTCGGGTTTATAGAAACTTCCTTGATTGTCTTGAATTAATTGAATGGTGTCTAATACTGCCACACTTTGACCTTGGTAAAAACTACCAATATAAGAGAACGAATAAATATCTTGAAATGCACGAACATTTGCGCCAGGCGAATAGGTGGCACCTACCGAAAATGTCCTGACAAGATCGCCTGAGGTAAATCCAAATTGAAAATTTGCCCCAATTTCTGCCGAAAGTCCTGAAACTCTTAAACCATCTACCACCCTCGAATTAAAAATAGAAGAAGTTGAAGGAATAAATTCTGCTGAACGGATTTGTTGAGACGAACCAAATAAATAATTTCCATTCACACCAATCGAAAATCTTTTATAGTCGGTTCCCGAAATAGGTAATTTGTCTTTCTTACGTTGGGTGGTGTCTTTCGGCTCTACTCTAATTGTAACAATGCCAGGTTTAGTTAAATTTAAAGGGCGATAACCAATTCCAAAGTTTGCGATTCTAATTCCTCCGGATCCTTCGTTGACATATAATTGGGTCGTGTCTTCATCATTGACTGTATATTTTGTGATTCGGTACCCCGTAAACGAATACGGTTTGAACCCAAAAGCCATTCCCCAATTTTTTTTCAAAGGAATTCCCAATTGAATTTGATTAATTCCAAAGTGGCGTTGATTGGTTTGTGTGGTTGAAGTAGAAAAATTTGAAAATCGACCATTTAAACCAATTTGTAAAATAGGTAAATGCGCAGACATGTAGGGATACGAAGCTGGATTTCCAGTATTCACGACATCCATATCGGTATTTGCCAAGAAAACGTTACCCATTGAGGCAAAGCGCGTGTAAACGTCTGATCCTAATTCGCCTAAGCCGAATGAGCTGTATGGAGATTGTGTGCCTTTTTGGGCCATCGTACCGTGTACACCACAGATCACAACTACGAAAAAAACTGCACTTTTAATTTTCAACATTATACTTTAAAATTTCGTTTAAACCGTAAATGGTTAAATCACAATCGGCAAAGATCGTATTTTTATATTCTTTTTCAAAGTAAATTGAATCTCCTCCAGTCATAAAAATTGTTAATTGCCCAAAATCACGAGTATAACGTTGAATAAATCCATTTATTTCATGATGAATTGCTTGTTGAACACCATTTAGGATGCTAGATGCAGTAGTTGTGCCAAATCCATACGTAAAATTTTGAGGTTCAATTTGAGGCAAATGAGCGGTCATTTCATGGAGGGCTTGATAACGCATTCGCATCCCAGGACTAATGTTTCCCCCTAAATATTCCCCTTTAGAGGTAACAAGGTCATATTTAATACAGGTGCCTAAATCTATACAAAGCGAATTTAACCTTGGATTTTTAGCCCAAATTGCCACCGCATTTGCCAAACGGTCTTTTCCTAAGGTTTTTGGTGTTTCGTATTGATTGATTAAGACAGTAGGTGTTTCATTGGACAGGTTTATTTTAAACACGGCTGGCGTCTTCAAAATGGTGTCAGTAACGTTAGAAATGATGATTTTTGTGATTAATTTTTCTTCCGATTCAATCCAATTCTCAATTTCTACCACATTTTCTTGCTCAAAACTTACTTTTTTTACGAGCAGGTCATTTTCATCGAAAATCGCCATTTTTGTTGCTGTATTTCCCTGATCAATGATTAGATTCATGGGGTAAAATTCGGAACAATTTCTAAAACGACCACAAAAAACAGAAAAAATTAATGTTAAATCTATTGTACATTAAAATTCCTTGTTATCTTTGCACCCACATAATTGGAAGGTGATATAGCTCAGTTGGTAGAGCAATGGACTGAAAATCCATGTGTCGGGGGTTCAAATCCCTCTATCACCACAAAAAGAAAACCAAGTACGACAGTACTTGGTTTTTTTGTTGGATCCAACCCGAAGCTCGCTTCGGGTTGGGAACAATAAAAAAATCAAGAGATTCCGATTCATCGGAATCTTGGTTTTCATGCTTTGAATGCTCCCCCCAACGGGATCATTTTTAGAATAATCCCTCTATCACCACAAAAAGAAAACCAAGTACGACAGTACTTGGTTTTTTTATTGGGTCCAACTGAAGCTTGCTTCGGGTTGGGAACAATAAAAAAATCAAGAGATTATTTTGCCCGCAGATCACGCAGATTTACACAAATTTTTTTGACCATAAATAGACTGAATTCACAAAAATGTTAAAGTGATCAGCTAATCACACCCAACTCACCCCAAATACATTCTGCGAAAATCAGCGAAATCTGCGGGAGACTATCCAGTTAAATTTTATATCCTAAGGATAAATTATCAGCCAATTAAGCCCACTTAACCCTAAATACCTTCTGCGAAAATCTGCGAAATCTGCGGGAGACTATCCCATCAAATTTTATATCCTAAGAATAAAAAATTAAGAACGCTTGCTTTGATTTTCCAGCGCTTGTTGCTTAACGATCTAAAAAGGTTCATTTTCGTCCGAAGTTTCGGGGCGAATAATTTTATTAATTTCTTCTTCGGTGTCGTCGAGTTTTTTACGACAGAAGTCGACCAATAATTTGGCTTTTTTAACTTGGTTTGCCAATTCATCAATATTGATTTCTTTTCGCTCCAAGAGCCGAACAATGCTTTGAAGTTCTTGCAAAGCTTCGTCATATTTTAAGGTTGGATCTAATGTTGGTTCCATTTACACGTTTTTTTTGGTGTCTGTAATTTGACTGGTGATTAATGTTTTGTAAGAAAGTGTTTTCATAATTCCACCGTTTAATTCACCTGTATATTTATCGATATCAATATTCTCGATGGTGGAAATGGTATAACCTTTCTTTAAAAGTTGTTCTGGATTTAATAAATCCAAAAGTTCGTTGAGGTTAGCTAAGTGAATTTTTGATTTATCCACCAAGTTTTCTCCCATCAACATAATTTTTTCTAGTTGCGAATCAAGTTCGGTACTTTTTTTGAGGTCAATTAGGTTAAGTGCATAATTTCTAACACGACTGAGGTTTAATTCGAGTTTCGATTTTTCGGTTTCAATTAACTCGGACGAAGAAAGTTCTAACCCATGCACTAAATCTTTGATGAGGTTATTTTCAGTTTGTAGGGTATTGGTTGTGGCATAGATTAAATTTTTACTCAAGTGATAAAATTCATCTTTTCTCCCAGCCACAATTTCCATGATGCGAGTGATGATGGCATCAAAAGCAGTATTCATTTCGCTGGCAAAAATGCCAATTCGTTCGTATAAAAATTTTGCCACCGCAGTAGGGGTGATTTCGTTATGATGTGCCACTAAATCTGCCACCACTTCATCACTTTCATGTCCAATTCCAGTAATTACGGGAAGTTTACTCAAGGCGATTGTCTTTGCAATTTCATAATCATTAAACACATTTAAATCCATTTTACTTCCACCACCTCTCACCACAATAATAAGGTCGACTGAATATTCGTTGGCTTTATTAATAGCGGCTACAATTTCCTTCACCGCATAATCTCCTTGAACGGATGCAGAAAACTCTTTTACTTTAAAATTGGTATAAATTTTATTGTTGATCAATTCTGTCAAAAAATCACGATAACCCGAGGTGTTTGGCGATCCCACCAAGGCAATTTTTTTAACAATGGCCGGAAGATAAATTGCTTTTTGTCGAGTAAACAGACCTTCGGATTTCAGTCGGAGAATCGTTTCTTTTTTTAATTTTTCAATTTCACCGTAGGTGATTGAAGGATCCACATCCAAAATATTGAGCTTTAAGCCATAAATTGGATGAAACTCGATCCGAATATTAATGAGAATTTTATTTCCGTGCTTAAAAATGGAAGGCAGTTCACCATTTAATTGCGTATTGACACGATTAAAGGTATTAAACCACATATTCGCTGCAATTTCAGCAACTCGTTTACCTTCTTTTGAATCGGCTAAATCTAAATAATAGTGTCCGTTTTTTTCTTGCACTTTGGTGATTTCTGCCAAGACCCAAAAATTTTTTAGGGCAAAATTATCCCTGACAAATCGCTCAAGTGATTGATTTAAGGCGCTGAGTGTGTATATGTTTCTGGTTTCTTCCAAGGCGTAAGTGCTTCTGTAAAGATAAGTAATCCATTATCGACTCGTTAAATATGAGCCAATTTTTTTGAAGAAGCTTTAAAATCAGAAAGGGTAGACAAAAAATAAATTAATCTAACTTCAGCCTAATAGCCAATTTTAGCACGTACGCGTGCCATGACCTCGTCTGAAATTTGACGCGCTTTCATCGCTCCTTTTTCAAGAATTTCATCGATTTCATTTGTGTTTTGCATGAAATAATCAAATCGAGATCGTTCAGTTAAAAAACGTGTTAAAATTAATTCGAGGATGGCATTTTTGGTGTGTCCATATCCCCAACCACCATTGGCATAATTTGACCGCATGGTTTCGATTTCAGCTTCGTTAGCGAGTAGGGCGTAGATTTTGAATGCGTTGCAGGTTGTTGTGTCCTTTGGTTCTTCAAGTGGCGTACTGTCGGTGACGATGCTATAAATTTGTTTTTTTAATTCTTTTTCTGGAAGAAAAATATTAATGGTATTGCCTTTCGATTTTGACATTTTTGCGCCATCGGTGCCGGGAACTAATTTGGTGGATTCATTTATTTTGGCTTCTGGAATGACAAAAGTGTCTCCCATCAAGTTGTTAAATCGACCAGCAACATCGCGGGTAAATTCAAGATGTTGAAGTTGATCGTTTCCAACAGGAACAAATTCAGCATCATACATTAAAATATCTGCTGCCATTAGCATTGGATACGTAAATAGGCCGCCATTGACATCTTCTAAACGATCAGCTTTGTCTTTAAATGAAGTCGCTAAAGTAAGTCGCTGGTATGGGAAAAAGCAAGAAAGATACCAAGCTAATTCCGTGGTGCGTGGCACATCACTTTGACGGTAAAAAACGGTTTTATCCGTATCAAGGCCAAAAGCCAACCACGTAGCTGCTGTTCCGTGCGTATTGTCACGCATGGTTTTTCCATCTTTTATTTGGGTAAGCGAATGCAAATCGGCAATAAAAAGAAACGACTCATTGTTTGTTTGAGAAGCCATTTCGATTGCAGGTTTGATTGCACCTAAAATATTTCCTAAATGCGGAATTCCAGTACTTTGTATGCCGGTTAAAATTCTAGCCATTGTCAAATAATTAGCAAATGAATTAGTGTATTTATTTAAAGCCTCAAAAGTAGCAATTAAGGCGCAATTCACTCACAATCCTATCACAAAATTTATATTCGGATTGATTCTCAACTAAGACAGCAAAATAAACTTTGAAATTTTGTACTTTTGCATCGAATGAGAACTGCGCTGTTACCGTTAATAATTATTTACCGCATTTATTTTGCGGTGATTTTTTTTCTCGTTCTCTTAATCCTCTATCCCGTTTTTTGGACACTCTTGTTAAAACGTTCCAATTTTAATAGGGTTTTTAAGTTAAAAGTTATTACTGCGCGGATCATCTTGTTTTTGGATTTTATAGGCATGAATCGATCCGGCGATTTGCCGCAAGTCAATCAAGGACCTTTTGTGATTTGCACCAATCATTCGTCGTATTTGGATATTATTTTAATGTATCGCATTTTACCTAAACAGCGTTTTTTATTCATTGGCAAATCAGAATTATTAAAATGGCCGATCATGAATATCTTTTTTAAAAAAATTGATATTGCAGTCGATCGGAATAAACGAAATTCAGCCATGCGTTCGATTGTGCGGGCGCAAGAGGAATTAGCGAATGGATGGTCGATTGCTATTTTTCCAGAAGGGGGCATTCATCCAACAACGCCTGTGTTGGGAACATTTAAAAATGGCGCATTTAAATTAGCGATTGATGCACAAGTACCAATTTTGCCAATTACTATTTTAGATAATTGGAAAATATTTAGTGCCGAACCTCTTTTTACGGGTCGGGCGCAACCTGGTATTTCAAGGGTAATTGTACATTCACCAATTTCAACAATTGGTTTAGATAAAAATGATTTAATATCTTTAAGGCAAAAAACATTTGACACGATTAATGCGCCTTTACTGAAGGCACACGAAAAAATAAAGAAGCATGGAAATTAACGACGCAATCATTGATCACATTGCACATTTGGCTCGGTTGGAGTTTAATGGGGTTGAGAAGGAAAATATTAAGAAGGATTTGACGAACATCATTGGTTTTATCGATCAATTAAATGAGGTGAATGTGGATGGGGTAGAACCGTTGATTTATATGACGGATTCGATAAATGTGTTAAGGGCTGATGAATACAAACCTGAAATTACGCAAGCGGAAGCCTTAAAAAATGCGCCTTTACACGATTCGGATTATTTCAAAATTGCGAAGGTTTTAAAAAGTTAATTTTTCAAATTAATTCGCCTCAAATCATTGATTTACCTCCATCGAATTAATTGAATTGAGATTCAAAAAAGAATATATAACATTCTTTAACAAATTAATTGAGTAGGAATTTTTTTAAATTC
>JADZFJ010000354.1 GCA_020849935.1 Crocinitomix sp.
CGATTGGGTTGATTTTAATCGTGTTGGAGGGATCTTTAGAATTAGAAATCAATTCAAGTAAACGCCCTTTAATTTTTAAATCTTCGATGGTGGCAATTTTACCTTTGTTAATTATTAGTTTCGCCATCGCCTTTTATTTGAATGAATTCGAGCAAATTCCATTAAAAATTGCGCTAGCAAATGCAATTCCACTTGGAATTATAAGCAGTGCTATAGCCATTCCAAGCGCAAAAAACCTATTAAAAGGCGAACGTGAATTTGTGACGTATGAAAGTAGTTTATCGGATATTTTTGGGGTGATTTTATTCAATTTTATTTCTTTAAATGACGAGATCGGATTAATAACCTTCGGAGAATTTTTTGTGCAGTTATTAATCATGTTGATCATTTCTTTCATCGCAACCTTATTATTGGCAGGATTTTTAAATAAAATTAACCATCATATTAAATTTGTACCGATGATTATTTTTGTGGTGCTCATTTATTCAGTTTCAAAGGTTTTTCATTTACCAGCCTTGTTATTTATTCTGATTTTCGGCTTGTTCATTGGAAATATTGATGGGTTAAGACGATTTAAAATTGTGCAAAATTTTCATCCTGTCAATTTTAGTAAAGATGTCCATAAGTTTAGAGAAATAACAACCGAATTGGCTTTTTTAACGCGTGCATTATTCTTTATGTTATTTGGGTTTTTAATTGAATTAAACGATGTTATAAATACAGAAACCGTTATTTTGGCACTTAGCATTACTGGTGGAATTTTCCTTGTCCGGTTTTTGTTGCTCAAATTATTTAAGGTCAATGTAAATCCGCTCATTTTTATTGCTCCAAGGGGTTTGATCACAATTTTATTGTTTCTCTCAATTCCTGTTTCGCAACAAATTTTACAAATCGATAAATCCTTGATTATACAAGTCATCATTTTATCTTCATTTGTGATGATGTTTGGGCTTATGGCGTATCGAAAACCTAAGCTAACGGAACCTGAAAATGAGTAAAATCTAATTTTGCAGCAAGCTGTTGCAAAATTCCTTTTTAACAACTACTTATCCAACCACAACCGCTTCTTTATACTTTCCTTTACTTTTGCGGATGCGACAAGCTACGACCTTATATTCAGGACATTTGGCTTGAGAATCATGTTCGTCGGAAGTAATAATATTGAGCATAATTTCAGGGAAATGGAAGGTGGAGCTGAGGATTCCTGGCTTCATTTCGTCGGTGATATGTGCTTTGATATCTACTTTTCCACGTGGTGATTCGACACAAACCATATCTCCTTGGGAAATTCCGTTCGCACTAGCATCATCTGGGTGAATCAACAACACATCTTCCGTTAAAATCTCAACATTTCCGGTTCTTCTGGTCATAGCCCCACAATTATAATGCTCCAATTCGCGGTTGGTTGTAATAATGTAAGGAAATTCTTTTCCGTATTTCATGACCTCCCTCGATTGTTCGTATGGGAAGAAGAAAAATTTCCCTTTTCCGCGGGTGAAACTTTCTGTATGTAATTGTTTGGTATCTTTTCCATCTGCCGCAACTGGCCATTGTTTCCCGTTGTCTCCTAATTCATCCCAAACTACACCTCTAAAAAATGGAACAATTTGTGAAATTTCTTCGAGTAATCCAGCAGCTGTATACGCCGGTTGTGGATATCCCATGCGGTTCATAATATCCACAATAATTTGCCCATCTGCCTTTGAGCCTTCAATCGGTTCAACCACTTTTTGCACCCGTTGAATTCGACGTTCGCCATTCGTAAAAGTCCCTTCTTTTTCTAGGAATGATGCGCCTGGAAGCACAACAGTAGCGTATTTTGCCGTTTCTGTCATAAACAACTCTTGAACGATCAACATGTCCACCGATTCCATGGCTTTGATCACTTTATTGGTATTTGGATCGGTTTGAACCACATCTTCCCCAATAATCCACATGGCTTTTAATTTACCTTCGATAGCAGCTTCAAACATTTCTGGAATTTTGTACCCGATGTGCGATGGCACTTTATCTGATCCATAAAAAAGTTGATATTTTTCTTGCATTTGAGGATCAGTAACATCCAAATAACCAGCTCCTTGATGTGGTTGAGCACCCATATCGGCAGCGCCTTGTACATTATTTTGTCCACGAAGCGGGTTCACACCTGCACCTGGGCGACCAATATTTCCAGTAATCATTGCTAAATCTGCAATTAATTGGACCGTAAATGTACCTTGATATTGTTCGGTTACCCCTAATCCGTGGAATTCCATCGCCGCTTTTGCATTGGCATACGCCATACTTGCTTTGCGAACCAATTCTTTATCAACGCCAGTAATTTGAGATAATTCGTCCATGTTTAATTTCAGAATTTCTTCTTTCATCTCTTCATAACCTTCACAACGGCTTTCAATGAATTCTTTGTCCTCCAAACCTTCTGAAATAATGTAATAAAGCATCATATTCAACAAAGCGACATTGGTTCCTGGTTGTAATTGCAAGTGATAAGTCGCATACTCAGCCAAATCAATTCGACGAGGATCAATCACAATAC